>NZ_BAOS01000010.1 GCF_002443295.1 Candidatus Scalindua japonica
TTTTAAGTGCGAGGCTTGGATTAGGTGCAGTCAATGAATTTGCCCTACCGCCATGGTTCTCAGCCGTACCTCTGATAACTCCGTATATATGATCGCCATCATCTATTGCCCTGCTTAACGGCTTTAGAAGGACCGCCCCTACTCCTTCTCCCCTCACATACCCATTAGCACCTTTACTGAAGGTCTTACACCTGCCATCAGGTGACAACATCCCGGCCTTATCAAAAGATATAAATAAAGCAGGCGACAATAACGCATTCACCCCTCCTGCCAGCGCCATATCACAATCTCCCGCCTGTATCGATTGCACCGCTTTATGTATCGCTATCAGAGAACTGGAACACGCCGTGTCTATCGGCTCACTCGGCCCATGAATATTCAGTATATACGATATGCGGTTCGCCAATACCGAATGGGCCAGACCCGTTGATGCATAAGCACCAATTTCTTTATTTCCACTCTCCTGTAAAATAGTTGCATAGTCAAACGATCCCACTCCTACATATAACCCGGTCTTCGTCCCCGACAGATCAGTTGCTTTATATCCCGCATCTTCTATCGTCTGCCAGACGGTTTCTAAAAACAACCTCTGCTGAGGGTCCATCAGCGCCGCCTCCTTGGGTGAAATACTAAAAAACAGGGGATCAAATCTATCCACACCTTCAATAAAACCTCCCCACTTGATATTCGTCTTATTCACCTCATTCTGCGGATCTCCATAATAATCACGCCAGTCCCAACGGTCCTCCGGGACCTCACTGATCAGGTCTTTTCCTTCCTCCAGATTCCTCCAGAATACATCCAGATCATTAACTCATCGGGCATCCCTGCCGCTCATCCCTATTACGGCTATCGGCACTGCTTCCTTTCTCTACTGCTCCCATAATCTTAAGAGACCGTCCAATAAACCGGGACCGCATGGATTTCAGTTGTACACTTTCCTGTTCCGTTTCTGTAATTATGTCTCGCTCCACTACTGATGCTGCACCTAATTGATATTTGGCAATAAGAAGCTCTCCATATTCCTCAACCAGATAGTCAGCAAACGATCCCAACGTTGACTGCTCAAAGAATACCGTAGGCATAAGTTCAATACGATACTCTTGATTCACCTTCGTAACAAATTCTGTTAAGGTGATAGAATCAAACCCATACTCACTCATCTCGGCATCAAAATCAATCTCCTCCTTCTTTACCTTTAATACATCAGATACCTCCTTAACAAGCTCCTGCCTCACCTTCTCAAGTAACTCATCTGTTTTATTTTGAGGAAGCGCAGATGCAAATGGCACCGGTTCCGTCGACGGAGAAGGCCCTTTTAATAACAGTTTAGATCGCATCTTACCAATTTCCCCCTCCGCAACCACCACATGACCATAGTCAAACTCCAGCACACGATCAAAGGCATCAACTCCCGCCTCTGTTCCCAACGGTACCATCCCACTTACTTGTTCCATCATCCGCACTGTCTGATCATCTACCCGCATACCACCATCTCGCCATAACGGCCAGCCGATGGACAACGTTCGACCATAACGCTTACCATCCTTAACCCGCCTCTGACGAGATACAGCAAAGGCGTCCAGAAAGGCATTCGCTCCCGCATAATCACACTGCCCTATACCACCTAAAACACCCGCAAGGGATGAAAAAAATATCATAAAATCCAGTCGCTCGTCCTTTGTCGCTATATCCAAATTGATAGCCCCACTCACTTTAGGCGATAAAACCGCTTTGATCTGATCATGCGTCTTCTTCAGGAAAAACGCATCACGGATAACACCAGCGCTATGAATGATACCGTTTAACTTACCATACTCCTCTTTAATCGTCTTTAACGCTGCTTTTATCTGTGGCTCCTTACTAATATCCGCTTGTATATAGCTCACACTAATACCCTGCTGTTGTAACGCAGAAAGATACTTCTGCTTTTCTCCATCAAGCGCAGATCTACCGCTTACAACTAACTTCACCTCTTTTGTTTTACCTAAATGCAGTGCAAATATGCGCCCCAATCCACCTAATCCTCCCGTCAGCCAGTAAACACCACCTGGTTTGATTAATTGCACTGCTCCTGTATTCTGTACAGGTAATTTTACCTCAACCAGACGTTTAACTTGACGCACCTTGAGATCTTCACTATAACGCACTTCGATATCATGATCAGCAGAAAGGTTTGACTCTTGCTTGAGTATGGAGAGAAGATGCTGCTTATGGCGTATAGCTATTTCAGGATAATAGATAACCTTACCACGTGTCCGGGGACTCTCTAATTGTAACGTCTTTATCAGGCCCGCAAGGGGCGCATCGCAATAACCCTCTTCCGTGTCAGGCACCAGAATAAGTATCTGTTGTACACGATTTGGCGTAGCTCCTAAACAACTCTTGATCTTATCAAAAACCTCAATAAATCTGGTCTCAACGACCTTGTAGATTGCTTTGCATCGAGGAGCGAGACTGATCACTTCAGCCTTCGGATACTCCAGTGCAATGGTTTCAAGAAGCGCCTCCTCCTGACTATCAACGATGACCAGACTCTCTACAACGCCAGTCCCCTGGGCCAAACCGCTTTGCAGGGACTGCTCATACCACTGAGTCGTGGTATAAAGAACTCCTCGCTCAGCCTGGGCCGTGGAGAGTTGGACCGAAGGCCTCGCATCCTGCAATACCCTGACCGTAAACTCCTTTAGCTTAACCACCACCTGTCCCAGCTCATCCGTAATCTCAATATCATACTTCAGTACCTGACCCTGCGGGTCTACACCGGGACTATACCTCACATAGGCGTAAGCACTCTCAGGTATCGGACCATAAATCATCACCTCACTCAAAGCAAAGGGGAGTAGTGTCACTTGAGGCCCGGTCTTTGCATTGCCACCCACCAGCCCGGCTACCGCCTGCAAAGCACCATCCAGTAAACTAGGGTGTAAAACAAACCGCTCTGCCTGTCCTGTAACAATATCAGGCAACTTCAGCCTGGCTAACGCTTCACTATCATTGTAACTCAGACTTTCTATACCCTGAAATGAAGGACCATAGTTCAGACCACGACCGGCAAATGCCTTGTAACAGTCCACTCCTTGCTGCAGCTCACTGCACCTCGATTGAATACCTTCTATATCCAGAGATTTCGGTATGTTCTGCAGGCTACAATCTCCTACCTCAAGTTTCCCCTGACCGTGCACCATACGTTCATCACCTTCTACCGGACTGCTCACCTCAAAGGCTATATGATTCCCCTCAGGATACAAACTTATAGAGACTTCCCGGGCAACACTATTGACACGAACAGGACTGGACCATACCATGTTCCTGATCCTTACAACATCACTCTTTGTCGCCAACTGACCCGCGGCACGAGCCATCTCTATATAAGCAACCCCAGGCAGCACCTTCTCATCCTGGACCCTGTGATCTTTTAAGAAAAACTCTCCACCGGTCAGCCGTGTCGTAAACTGTTGCTCTGTTAAATCAGATGTGTTGCTCCCCAATAATGGATGCAATACGGACACACCGCCATTTCCCTCAGCAATAACTTAGGCCTCTCAGGCACCCAATACCTCTCCCTGGCAAATGGATAGGTGGGCAGTGGTATACGTAAGTGTATACCTTCTTTAAACAACGGTTCCCATGCCAATTCATAGCCTTGAGCATATAAATCAGCTAATGCAAGAAGATTATCCTGGTAGCTTTGATAGTCTTCTTCATTTGAAACAGATAATGTCTCTATTAATTGATTGCCATATTTCTTTAAAGCAATTTGCTTACGATCTTGTCTTACTATACTATTTCTTAGTACATTCTTTGCACTCTTTTGTTCAATCGCCCCCCGTAATGTCTCTTTAAGATGGATCAGATCTTTTACAACTATAGCACAACGGTGATTAAAGTGACTACGACCTGACAGCAAAGTATAGCTCATGTTGGCAAGCAATGATTTTTCTGATACTGATGACACTACTCTCGATATCCTTTGAAGATACCCTTGCAAGTCCTTTAGTCTTTGATCTAAGGCTTTCATGGTTTTAGCCGATAGACAAATCAGATAAGAGGGTTTTTTGAACTCAGGATATTGTGCCACTCTCTGAGGGGCTTCTTCTATCACCATATGAGCATTGGTACCACTTATACCGAATGAATTTACTGCGGCCATTCTGAGGCTACTGTCATCCGTTGTCCAGTCTTTTAGTTTGGTGTTCACATAAAAAGGGCTATTTTCGAAATCTATGTTTTCATTAGATTGCTGATAATGCAAAGAAGGAACAAGCTTTTTATTTTTGAGACATAAAACCGCCTTAATCACACCAGCTACACCAGCAGCCCAGCCAGTATGACCAATATTGGTTTTAACGGACCCAATAGCACAAAACTGTTTATCAGGTGTATATTCGAAAAAAGAATCTGTTAAAGCTTCCACTTCAATAGGGTCACCTAATGGAGTTGCTGTTCCGTGTGCTTCAACATAGCTTATTGTTCTCGGGTTTATCTTGAATTTTGCATAAACACCCGTCTGTAAGCCTAATTGAGACAGACGGTTAGGGGCTGTTATTCCATTTGTTTTACCATCTTGATTTATTCCAGACCCTTTTATAACTGCATAAATATTGTCATTATCACGTACAGCATCATTGTATCTTTTCAATAAAACCACACCGCATCCTTCTCCAGACACAATACCTGATGCAGATTTATCAAAAGTCTTACAACGTCCTTCCGGTGATGGCATGCCCACCTGGCTAGTCATAATATGAAGTAAAGGCGTCAGCATCAATGTAACACCTCCGGCAAGCGCCAAGTCGCTTTCTCCAGTATTGAGGCTTTGACAAGCTTGATGAATTGCTACAAGTGATGAAGAACACGCGGTTTCTATAGTAACGGCAGGACCTGTAAGATTTAAAAAATACGAAATTCTGGCTGCTAAAATTGCAGAAGATGTCCCCATTAATGCTTGACCACTAGTAGAAAGAGCAGCTTCTGATAATCTTTTTACATAATCACCACCAATAGCACCTACAAAAACACCACATTTTTTTTCATTTAATACCTCTAATGAATATCCGGCATCTTCAAATGTCTTCCATGCTTCTTCTAAAAATATTCTTTGTTGTGGTTCTATAAATTCAGCTTCAGCAGGTGAAATATTAAAAAACAAAGGATCAAATTTATCAACATTATCTAGAAATCCACCCCACTTTGTATATGATGTATTTAAACTGTTTTTATCAGGGTTAAACCAATCTTTTTCACTCCAACGCCCTTCAGGAATTTCAGTAATACTATCTACCCCATCTTTGAGATTATACCAGAATTCATCAGCATTACTTGCCCCTGGAAATCTGCATGATAAGCCAATAATAGCAAAACCTTGCTCATCACTCTTTGAAGTAACTGGCCCCTTACTATTTTTCTCAATACTATTATCCTCATTTTTCGAAACAAGATTTGATTTTAACTTTATATCTATTTGGTCCTCTATTTGTTTAATGTGCATGCTCTCTTCACTTCTTCCGGCTGTTTTATATTCGGGTAGTGATGAATAACCAGGCTGAGAAGGAGAAGAACCTTGTTCATTTTTCTTTTTTAAATTCAAAAGGGCCTGTTTAGCTTCTATAATAGAAAGTCTGCCGCTTTTTAGTTTTTTTAATATTTCCTCTTTCCTCATCTATTTACCTCTTATTAACCAGCACCCCAGTGTAAGATTCTACTTTTTTTTAAAAAAGTAGTTTACCATTTATTCATTAACCAAAAAGCTCCTCAATACGGCTTTTCACTTCTGGTTGATGAAATGTTAATTCATGCATTTTCAGTTCTTCTCTTATGGTCTCTGGCAATCGAGCGCGAAGATGCTGAGTCAAATGTTTTTTCATAGCGATTAGCGATGTCCTGGGTTTATCAGCCAACTCTTTAGACATCTGCATTGCAATTGTAAAAACCTCTTTTCGCGGCACGACTTTGAATGGGATGCCTCTTTGCTCCAATTCACCGCCCTGATAATTTTTCGCAGATAACATCATCTCATGTGCTAAAGAAGTCCCCAGCCGTTCTGGAAGTATCAACGTGGCCCCCAATCCTGGAGTAAAACCATATTTCATAAAATTTGCTGAATACACACTCTCTCTACCCATTACGATGATATCCGCATACATGCCAAACACCAGCCCTCCACCAATTCCATGCCCCTGCATAGCTGAAACAACAGGGACATCACAATCCAGGGCCAAATGAAAAAAATCCAAGTCATTAAAGTTCAATTCTCCAGTATAAATCTTTAATAACTCCTCTTTTGTACCTCCTGAGCAAAAATAATTATCATACCCTGTTAATAATACAACTTTGATATTAGAGTTATCCCGAACACGTGAAAAACAGCTTATTAAGCCTTTTATAAGATTCTCTGAGAACATATTACGATGTTCTTTGTCCAACATTTCAATGATGACAATACCGTCTTCTACCTCTCTATATCTTACTACTTTATGTGCTAAGATGATTTGCTCTCCCACGGAAAAATTCCATCCTGGACAAATGCTCTAATATTAGCCCTAACCTGTGGGTCAGTTAATAATTCCGTAATCTGTCCAACAGCTAAATTTTGTGTCTTTGCCTCAATGATCCACAATTGACTAACGTATCTTTTCAATGTCTTGACACTCTGTGACTCTAAACGAGACAAACGGATAATATATTTACGAAGTTGACTTTCAAGGTTTTCGTGAATATCATCCACAAGTCCTATCTCATAGGCCCTTGATGCCGAAATGGACTGCGTTGTCAACGCCATACGATATGCCGCTTGAAACCCAACACGTCGAATCAAAAAAGGTAAAACACATGCAGGAACGAGTCCAAATAAAAGTTCTGACAGGCCAAATTCTGCAGTTGGATCCGCAATTACCAGGTCACTTGCAGCAACCAGACCTATACCACCTGCACTTACTTTTCCCCGGACCATCGAGATAATCACTTTTTCACTACGGCTGAAACATTTGAGTATCTCATAATACAAATTGGTATTTTGTGCTGTTAAATCCTCACCTGGATTCTCATCAGATTTAGTAATTGTTTCAAAATCCATTCCAGTACAAAAAACATCTGGTAATCCTTCAATCAAGACAATCTTTATTTCGTTATTCTGATCAACAATCTGTAATACCTGATAAAGTTCCTCAATAAGTATCGCATTAAGACTATTTTGCACCTCAGGACGGTAAAGCTGGACCCTCAATAGCAGCCTTTGCTCTTTAAGTTTCAAGGTTTGATAAGACATTTTTTGTCACCTACATCCATTCATACTTACGATGAAAATTCTTAATTTCTGAAAGCACCAACCGACCTCTGCCCAGGAAGTGATCGTCCACACCTGGTAACAAACCTTTTTGTATAACCACATCTTTAATCCCAAATCTGACTACCTTATTGTAATCAAACATGGCTTCATACTCTTCCATGCTCAATTCATAGCGTTCACTCAGGGTTTTCCCGATTTGACGATGCGCCTGTATCTGCTTCGCAGAAGATGTTACAACACCACTGTAAAATTCTGAACAACACCCTGATCCATATGAAAAAACACCTACTCGTTTTGGTGTAGGAAAGTCGCCATTATCAATCAGCCCGGCCAGGGCCAGAAAAACCGTCCCGCTCATCACATTACCAACTCGCTGACAATAACTCAGAGACGGCTGTACCCGTACCTGAAAATCCTGTTCAATCTCTGATGGAGTTGCCTTTTTAAATTTTCGCATCATGGTGCGATGTGTGCCTTTGACCATACCACCAAAGGGAGTATGAAAGGCCAGATAATCAAAAGTATCTTGATAATCAACCCCTTCTACTCTGTCCTGATACATCAGAAAGGCATTTTCGCAACAATCCAAATAAGAGAGCAAAGATAAATCCGCATCACCGAATTCATGGTCAGGAGTAGGACGACAAGTATCCATCACCTCATATCCGTAATATCCAGTGGCACCTATGTCTAAACTGAATACTTTAGGTTGATCACTCACTAAGTATGCAATTGCACCCGCCCCACCGCTTGGTTCATGATAAAGCCCCCTCATCTCTGGAAACATACGCGAGATGTCAGTAGAGACTACCAAGGCTTTCGCACCAGGGGACGTCTGTGATAACACAAAACCAACAGCCATTTGAAAAGCAGCTGTACCTGCATAACATGCCTGTTTAATTTCAAACAAACGGCAGTGACGAGATAATTTTAAATAATGATGTACATATGTACTCAATGATTTGCCAAAATCTACGGCTGATTCTGTAGACACAATCACTAATTCAATGCGGCTGCGTTCCTCTTCGCTTAACTCGTCAATAATGGGCTTGGCCGCATTTATTCCAAAAGAAACAGAATCTTCATAATAAAGTGCAACTGTTTTTTGCAGCATTAATAGATTTTCAAAACGGACCATATCTAAATTGCGCTCTTTAGCTAACGTTGCAACATCTAAAAAAGCTTCTCCTCCATAAACATTTAATGCCTCTATACCTACTTCAGTCATCATTTTTATCCAATAAACCCATTGTTTCTTCTAAAGATAAATTCCCTTTTACAAATTTTTCTAAAACCCCCTCTACTTGCAAATCATCATTTCTTTCCAAAATGACCTCTTTTTCTATGTCTAATTCTTTTATTCTTTCATCATCTATTTCCTTTTTTATTTTTTGAGGCCCTGAGGATAGAGTGTTTAATTGGATTTTATTATTGAATGAATCTCCTATTTGATCTTGCCCTTTAGATACAGTAATATCCTGGCTTTGCTGTGATGATTGGGCCCTATCAGTTAAAACACGAATTAAATATTGTGCTAAATCATGTATAGTTGGATAGTCATACAATTTTGTTGCTTTGATATTTATTCCATATTCTTTATTCAGTTGTTTAACTAACTCAACCCCTATAATCGAATCCAATCCTAAATCAACAAATTTTTTGTCCTTATCAACATCTCCTTCTTCAAGATATAGATAAGACACCAACATTCCATTTAATTTATTTATTATGTCTTCCTCTTGATACTTCTGACCACTTATCTGCGTTTCAGATGTAACTTCTGGAGCAGTAAAACTATCCATTTTCTCAACTATGGTTAATGTCTTTGAAGGGTTTTCCGGTACCTCTGTTCTATCAAATTCTATGTTTGTTGCTGCAAACTCCCCTGTTTGGTCTAGATCACGGACAGTATTATTGGCATATGTATTTAACGAAGTTAGCCTTACTTTCAAAGGTTTTGATTCTGTCAATGTCGCAACTTTTGTATTTGTTTTATGTACCTGGTCCTGCTGTTTTATATAAGCATCAAACCAATAACTTTTCTTCTCAAATGGATATGTTGGTAAACTTATCCGTCTAGGTCTTTGTTCCCCATAGAGCAGGTCCCAGTCTAACACAAGCCCTTTAACCCAAAGCTCGGCCAGTTTACCAAGCTTACCCTTGGCTATCCACTTATCTATAGCCTCTTTTAGGTCATCATCAACTACAAAGACTGCTAAGGCATCCTTATACCTTTTCACCTCACCTGTATAGCAACCCTCTATATACTCTTTGCCTGCAACAAAGGCATTCAATTTACAGATCAGGTCTTTCTCGTCCTTGATCAAAAAGGCCACACGGCTGTCCATTGCATCACGACCCACCTGCAGTGTATAGGCAATATCAGCAAGATTAAAAGCGTTAGCCATGTTAATCTTTTGTCTATTTATAAACTCAAGCAAGGTCTCACAATATGCGTTTAAACGCTTTCCATCCCTGGCTGACAAAACCACTAAAGCAGAATGAAAAGTATTTATCTCTGTTACAGGACTATTATGGTGTTGCTCTGGAGTGTATTCTTCAAGAATCACGTGTGCATTAGCACCACCAAAGCCAAAGGAGCTTACTCCTGCACGCCTGGGTAAGGGCTGATCACTCTCATCCATAATCACTCCCCACTCCTGTGTTTTTTTAACTATATAAAAAGGGCTATTATTTAGTTCAATATATGGATTGACCTCTTCACAGTGTAAACTGGCAGGAATGCTCTTATGCTTCAAAGCCAAAAGTACTTTTAAAACCCCTGCTATCCCTGCTGCTGTCTCTAAATGGCCTATATTAGTTTTAACTGAGCCTAGTCCACAGTGAGCTTGTTTTACCTCCTTTTGTCCATAATCATCATATAACTCCTTAAAGGCCTCCTTCAAACCATTTACCTCTATTGGATCACCAAGCGCCGTCCCAGTCCCATGTAATTCAATATAACCCACTGTCCGAGGATCAATGTTTGCCTTGCGATATGCTGCCTTCAGTAGTTCCGCCTGTGCATTTGGATTAGGTGCAGTCAATGAATTTGCCCTACCGCCATGGTTCTCAGCCGTACCTCTGATAACTCCGTATATATGATCGCCATCATCTATTGCCCTGCTTAACGGCTTTAGAAGGACCGCCCCTACTCCTTCTCCCCTCACATACCCATTAGCACCTTTACTGAAGGTCTTACACCTGCCATCAGGTGACAACATCCCGGCCTTATCAAAAGATATAAATAAAGCAGGCGACAATAACGCATTCACCCCTCCTGCCAGCGCCATATCACAATCTCCCGCCTGTATCGATTGCACCGCTTTATGTATCGCTATCAGAGAACTGGAACACGCCGTGTCTATCGGCTCACTCGGCCCATGAATATTCAGTATATACGATATGCGGTTCGCCAATACCGAATGGGCCAGACCCGTTGATGCATAAGCACCAATTTCTTTATTTCCACTCTCCTGTAAAATAGTTGCATAGTCAAACGATCCCACTCCTACATATAACCCGGTCTTCGTCCCCGACAGATCAGTTGCTTTATATCCCGCATCTTCTATCGTCTGCCAGACGGTTTCTAAAAACAACCTCTGCTGAGGGTCCATCAGCGCCGCCTCCTTGGGTGAAATACTAAAAAACAGGGGATCAAATCTATCCACACCTTCAATAAAACCTCCCCACTTGATATTCGTCTTATTCACCTCATTCTGCGGATCTCCATAATAATCACGCCAGTCCCAACGGTCCTCCGGGACCTCACTGATCAGGTCTTTTCCTTCCTCCAGATTCCTCCAGAATACATCCAGATCATTACTCATCGGCATCCTGCCGCTCATCCCTATTACGGCTATCGGCACTGCTTCCTTCTCTACTGCTCCCATAATCTTAAGAGACCGTCCAATAAACCGGGACCGCATGGATTTCAGTTGTACACTTTCCTGTTCCGTTTCTGTAATTATGTCTCGCTCCACTACTGATGCTGCACCTAATTGATATTTGGCAATAAGAAGCTCTCCATATTCCTCAACCAGATAGTCAGCAAACGATCCCAACGTTGACTGCTCAAAGAATACCGTAGGCATAAGTTCAATACGATACTCTTGATTCACCTTCGTAACAAATTCTGTTAAGGTGATAGAATCAAACCCATACTCACTCATCTCGGCATCAAAATCAATCTCCTCCTTCTTTACCTTTAATACATCAGATACCTCCTTAACAAGCTCCTGCCTCACCTTCTCAAGTAACTCATCTGTTTTATTTTGAGGAAGCGCAGATGCAAATGGCACCGGTTCCGTCGACGGAGAAGGCCCTTTTAATAACAGTTTAGATCGCATCTTACCAATTTCCCCCTCCGCAACCACCACATGACCATAGTCAAACTCCAGCACACGATCAAAGGCATCAACTCCCGCCTCTGTTCCCAACGGTACCATCCCACTTACTTGTTCCATCATCCGCACTGTCTGATCATCTACCCGCATACCACCATCTCGCCATAACGGCCAGCCGATGGACAACGTTCGACCATAACGCTTACCATCCTTAACCCGCCTCTGACGAGATACAGCAAAGGCGTCCAGAAAGGCATTCGCTCCCGCATAATCACACTGCCCTATACCACCTAAAACACCCGCAAGGGATGAAAAAAATATCATAAAATCCAGTCGCTCGTCCTTTGTCGCTATATCCAAATTGATAGCCCCACTCACTTTAGGCGATAAAACCGCTTTGATCTGATCATGCGTCTTCTTCAGGAAAAACGCATCACGGATAACACCAGCGCTATGAATGATACCGTTTAACTTACCATACTCCTCTTTAATCGTCTTTAACGCTGCTTTTATCTGTGGCTCCTTACTAATATCCGCTTGTATATAGCTCACACTAATACCCTGCTGTTGTAACGCAGAAAGATACTTCTGCTTTTCTCCATCAAGCGCAGATCTACCGCTTACAACTAACTTCACCTCTTTTGTTTTACCTAAATGCAGTGCAAATATGCGCCCCAATCCACCTAATCCTCCCGTCAGCCAGTAAACACCACCTGGTTTGATTAATTGCACTGCTCCTGTATTCTGTACAGGTAATTTTACCTCAACCAGACGTTTAACTTGACGCACCTTGAGATCTTCACTATAACGCACTTCGATATCATGATCAGCAGAAAGGTTTGACTCTTGCTTGAGTATGGAGAGAAGATGCTGCTTATGGCGTATAGCTATTTCAGGATAATAGATAACCTTACCACGTGTCCGGGGACTCTCTAATTGTAACGTCTTTATCAGGCCCGCAAGGGGCGCATCGCAATAACCCTCTTCCGTGTCAGCACCAGAATAAGTATCTGTTGTACACGATTTGGCGTAGCTCCTAAACAACTCTTGATCTTATCAAAAACCTCAATAAATCTGGTCTCAACGACCTTGTAGATTGCTTTGCATCGAGGAGCGAGACTGATCACTTCAGCCTTCGGATACTCCAGTGCAATGGTTTCAAGAAGCGCCTCCTCCTGACTATCAACGATGACCAGACTCTCTACAACGCCAGTCCCCTGGGCCAAACCGCTTTGCAGGGACTGCTCATACCACTGAGTCGTGGTATAAAGAACTCCTCGCTCAGCCTGGGCCGTGGAGAGTTGGACCGAAGGCCTCGCATCCTGCAATACCCTGACCGTAAACTCCTTTAGCTTAACCACCACCTGTCCCAGCTCATCCGTAATCTCAATATCATACTTCAGTACCTGACCCTGCGGGTCTACACCGGGACTATACCTCACATAGGCGTAAGCACTCTCAGGTATCGGACCATAAATCATCACCTCACTCAAAGCAAAGGGGAGTAGTGTCACTTGAGGCCCGGTCTTTGCATTGCCACCCACCAGCCCGGCTACCGCCTGCAAAGCACCATCCAGTAAACTAGGGTGTAAAACAAACCGCTCTGCCTGTCCTGTAACAATATCAGGCAACTTCAGCCTGGCTAACGCTTCACTATCATTGTAACTCAGACTTTCTATACCCTGAAATGAAGGACCATAGTTCAGACCACGACCGGCAAATGCCTTGTAACAGTCCACTCCTTGCTGCAGCTCACTGCACCTCGATTGAATACCTTCTATATCCAGAGATTTCGGTATGTTCTGCAGGCTACAATCTCCTACCTCAAGTTTCCCCTGACCGTGCACCATACGTTCATCACCTTCTACCGGACTGCTCACCTCAAAGGCTATATGATTCCCCTCAGGATACAAACTTATAGAGACTTCCCGGGCAACACTATTGACACGAACAGGACTGGACCATACCATGTTCCTGATCCTTACAACATCACTCTTTGTCGCCAACTGACCCGCGGCACGAGCCATCTCTATATAAGCAACCCCAGGCAGCACCTTCTCATCCTGGACCCTGTGATCTTTTAAGAAAAACTCTCCACCGGTCAGCCGTGTCGTAAACTGTTGCTCTGTTAAATCAGATGTGTTGCTCCCCAATAATGGATGCAATACGGACACACCGCCATTTCCCTCAGCAATAACTTCTGCGCCAGCTTCAGGCACCCAATACCTCTCCCTGGCAAATGGATAGGTGGGCAGACTTACTCTTTTCGGCCTCTGCTCACCATAGAGCAGGTCCCAGTCTAAAACAAGCCCCCTGGTCCATAGCTCAGCCAGTTTGCCTAGCTTACCTTTCGCAACCCATTTGTCTATTGCCTCTTTTATATCATCATCAGCCGTAAAGACCGTTAAGGTCTCCTTGTTTCTCTTAACTTCACCCGTATAACAATCATCTATATCGTCTTTACCTGCAGCAAAAGACCCCAATTTGTTTATAAGACCTTTCTCGTCATTCACCAGAAAGGCCATCCGGCTGTCCATCGCTTCACGTCCCACCTGTAACGTATAGGCAATATCAGAAAGATTAAAACATTCAGTTTCTCTCTGTTCCCGACCCTCTATAAACCGGAGCAGTCTTTCAGCATAGTTTTTCAGACGCTCCCCATTCCTTGCCGACAATACCATTAATACTGGACGAGCAGCGTTTTCTTCTATTAAACCGCTGTCAGGGGAGCCCTCAGAAACGTATTCTTCAACAATAACATGGGCATTCGAACCTCCGGCCCCAAAGGAAGAAATACCTGCTATCCTTGGACATTCCTTCTCCTGACCATTCTCCTTAATTACTGGCCTTTCCCACTCGGCAAACTCCTGCTGGACAACAAAAGGTGTTTGACTAAAATCAATATTGGGATTTAAGGTCTCAGAGTGTAACGAAGGAACAAGCTTCCGGTACTTAAGTTGTAATAAAACCTTGGTAAGACCTGCTATCCCTGCCGCTGATTCACAATGCCCAATGTTCGATTTGGCCGAGCCAATAACACAAAACTGACTGTCATCAGTAAATGTCTGATACGCCTTCGATAAACCTGTTATCTCTATCGGATCTCCTAACGATGTCCCTGTACCATGGGCCTCAATATAACTGATATGCCGTGGATTGACCCTCGATTCTTTAATAGCATCACCAATCACAGTCCCCTGGGCGTTGGGATTAGGCACCGTATATCCATTCGTCTTGCCACCATGGTTTACTGCAGTGCCTTTAACTACTGCATAAATATGATCTCCATCATCAATGGCCTTTTGTAACGGCTTTAACAACACACAACCCACACCTTCACCAGGCACATAGCCATCTCCTCCTTGACCAAAACTTTCACAACGACCCTTGCTGGAAATAAACTTGCCCTGTGTTAACCCAATATATTTATTGGGATGAATAGAAACATTCACCCCACCCGCCAATGCCAATTCACAATCTCCTGTTTTTAAACTCTGACAAGCTAAATGTATCGTAGTCAAAGAGGAGGAACACATCGTATCCACCGCCATACTGGGACCATGAAAATCACAGAAATAAGACACACGGTTGGCTATGCTTGACGGACTACCAGATAAAGCCATCACTCGACCTTTCAGACCCTCTTCAACTCCAAACAATTGATACTCCTCATACATCACACCAGCATAGACCCCAACATTTCCCGGCAAACCATTACCATTGCGGGCATTCAAAAATTCCCGGGTATAGCCGGCATCTTCCAGAGTCTCCCATACTGTTTCCAGAAATAACCTTTCCTGAGGATCTATAAATTCCGCTTCCCGGGGTGAAATATTGAAAAACAAGGGATCAAATTTATCCACATCATCAATAAAACCACCCCATTTACTATGGATTTTATCCATAGTGCTTTTGTCTGCATCATAATACTTACTATGGTCCCAACGCTCTCTGGGTATTTCAGTAATACAATCTCGTCCAGACTTAAGGTTCTCCCAGAACTCCTGAAGGTCCCTGGCCCCGGGATATCTACCACTGACACCGATAATCGCAATATCTAATGGGCCTGACTCTTCTCCTTTACTGCTCACTGCTTTTAACTGCGCAAAACGGCCACGCTTAAAGGAAGATAATGACAACACGTCATCAGTTTGTTTATCAGTGAAAGTCTGTATCGCGTTACCAACGCCTAAAATCTGTACTAAAAGCCCCTGATGCGATTTTATAAAATAACCGGCCATTTCATTTATGTTTCTATATTCAAAAAACAGGGTCTTTGATAATGGGCCAAATGCCTTTTCCAACTGGCCTGTCAAATTCATAATCATAACTGAATCTATACCAAATTTTTCAAACGGGGTATCTGCATCAATACGCTGTACTGGTATCTTTAAGGTAGAAGACAACTGCTTTTTAAAATAACTTACCGCTTTTTCTTCCAGCTCTTTCTGGTCTGTATCGGCAACTGTCTTTTGCTTAGGCCCGTGTCCTCTCAATTTTGTCTGGCCTGACATATCACTTTGTCTTAAAAGCGTATCACGCATCTTAACAAGATCACCATCAGACACCACCACATGTCCATAGTCAGACCCAAGTGCACGATCAAATGTATCAACCCCCGCCTCTGTTTGTAACGGCACTATCCCACTCACCTGCTCCATCATCCGCACTGCCTGCTCATCTACCTGCATTCCACCATCTCGCCATAACGACCAGCCGATAGACAACGTTCTACCATAACGCTTACCATCCTTAACCTGCCCCTGACGAAATGCAGCAAAGGCGTCCAGAAAGGCATTCGCCCCAGCATAGTCACTCTGACCTATGCTGCCTGATACACCCGCAAGGGATGAAAAAAATATCATAAAATCCAGCCGCTCGTCCTTTGTAGCTATATCCAAATTGATAGCCCCGCTCACTTTAGGCGATAAAACCGCTTTGATCTGGTCTTCTGTTTTCTTTAATATAAACGCATCACGGATAACACCAGCACTGTGAATAACCCCATTGAGTCTCCCGTACTTCTCTTTAATGGTTTTAATTACCGTTGCAGTATCGTCCCGTTTGCTAATATCCGCTTGTATATAGCTGACACTAATACCTGCCTGTTGCAATGCAGAAAGGTGATTCTCGTTTTCACCATCAAGCTTCGATCGGCCACTTACAACTAACTTCACTTCTTTTGTTTTACCCAGATGTTGCGCAAATATACGTCCTAAACCACCTAAACCTCCCGTTATCCAGTAAACCCCTCCAGGCTTAACGGACCTGGCAGGATCAGCTGCCTGTGCAGGCAATGTTACCTCAGTCAGACGTTTAACTTTACGCTTCTTGAGATCAGTTCTATAACGCACTTCAATATCATGATCAGTAGAAGCGGTTGACTCTTGCTTGAGTATGGACAGAAGTTGCTGCGTATGGTCTATAGCTATTTCAGGATAATAGATAACCTTACCCTGTATCCGGGGGTTCTCGATGTGTGCCGTTTTTATCAGGCCCGCAAGTGGCGCATAGCAATAACGCTCTTCCGTGTCGGGCACCAGAATAAGTATCTGTTGCACACGGTTTGGCTTAGCTTCCAAACAACTCTTAACCTTGTCAAAAACCTCAATAAATCTGGTTTCAACGGCCTCGTCAATTGCTTTACCACGAGCTGTGAAATTGATCACTTCAGCCTTCGGATACTCTAATGCAATGGCTTCAAGAAGCGCCTTGTCCTGACTATCAACTATGATAAACATATCCACAAGAGACAACTCCCGAGCTGAACTGCTCTGGAGGGATTGCTCATGCCACACAGTAGTTGTATACAGAGTATCATTTGATTTAATATTATTAGATACTTTTATAATTTTTTTTAATAATGAAACAGCTGTTTCATTATTAATTTTGTGTGCTTTAACTTTCTCAAGAATTTCTTTCACATCCATAGCTAAATATTACCCGATTATAGCTCAAAATTTTTTATGATTTTATAAGTCCGATCAACTGAAAGCTTTCCATTTTTTAACCTGTTAACTAATTGATGCAACATCAAATCAATGTCATTACTAATGAAATCTTCTTCCCTCGAAACATCTAAGATTGCCCTTACCACAAATTCCTTTAAAACAACCACAACCTGACCCTGACTATCGGCAATATCTATATCATACTTTAATACATTACCCTGCCGGTCTACACCGGGACTATACCTAACATAAGCGTAAGCACTCTCCGGTATCGGTCCATATATCATTACCTCACGTAATGAAAATGGCAATAGTATCACTTGAGAACGGGATTCTACATTGCCTGCCATCAACCCAGCTATCGACTGGACCGCAGCATCCAGAAGACTCGGGTGTAAAACAAACTGCTCTGCCTCTCCTGTAACACTATCAGGCAACTGCAGTCTGGCTAAAGTTTCACTGGTATTGTAACTCAGGCCCTTTATCCCCCGAAACGAAGGACCATAGTCCAGGCCCTGACTGGCGAATTCCTTGTAACAGTCCTCACCTTGCAACTGTTTACTACACCTCGATAGAACACCTTCTATATCCAGTAACTTTGGCCTGGCCTGCAGGCTATAATCTCCTACCTCAAGCCTCCCCTGACTGTGCACCACACGATTACCACCTTCTCCAGCGGTGTTAACCTCAAAGGCGATATGATTACCCTCGGGATACAAACTTATAGAAACTTCCCGATCTACACTATTTACACGAATAGGACTTGCCCATACTATGTCCCTGATCCTTAATATATCACTGTTCGTCGCCAACTGGCCCGCTGCCCGGGCCATTTCTATATAGACTACGCCCGGTAACACCTTCTCATTCAGTATCCGATGATCAGTTAAGAAAAATTCCCTGCCGGTCAATCGCGTCGTAAACTGCTGTTCGGTTAAATCCGAGGTATTGCGCCCCAACAATGGATGCAATCTGGGTACACCGCCATTTCCCTCAACAATCATTTTAGTATCAGTTTCAGGAAGCCAGTAACGCTCCCTGGCAAAAGGATATGTGGGTAGACTTACCCTTTTCGGCCTCTGCTGGCCATAGAGTAGGTCCCAGTCTAACACAAGTCCCTTGACCCATAGTTCAGCCAGCTTGCCAAGCTTGCCCTTAGCTATCCATTTAGCTATCAACTCTCTGGTATCTTCATCAGCCGTAAAGACCGTTAAGGTTTCCTTGTTTCTCTTAACTTCTCCCGTATAACAATCTTCTATATCGTCTTTACCTGCAACAAAAGATTCCAATTTATTTATAAGACCTTTCTCCTCTTTCACTAGAAAGGCCACTCGGCTGTCCATCGCTTCACGTCCCACCTGTAACGTATAGGCAATATCAGAAAGATTAAATCCTTCTGCTTCTTTATGTTCTTGGTCTTTTATAAATTGTAGTAGTCTCTCACCATAGTTCTTAAGACGTTCTCTATTCCTGGCCGATAACACCAATAATATGGGACGAGCAGAGTTTTTTTCTATTAAACCACTGTTATGGGGTTCCTCCGAAACGTATTCTTCAACTATGACATGGGCATTTGAGCCTCCAAATCCAAAAGAACTTACACCCGCCCTCCTCGATATTACATTATCATTCTCATCCCTCAGCTGTTGCCAACCCATCGTCTTATCCACTATATAAAAGGGGCTGTCCTTTAAATCTATATAAACATTAAGCTCTTTATAATTAATCGTGGCTGGGATCTTTTTATGCTTCATCGACAGAAGCACTTTTAAAACCCCTGCTATACCGGCCGCTGCCTCTAAATGACCTATATTCGACTTGACAGACCCAATACCGCAATAATTACTTCTCTCCTGCACACAGTCAAATCTTCTGTATAATTCACTAAACGCCTTCTTCAAACCATTCACCTCGACAGGATCGCCCAACTCAGTACCAGTACCATGGGCCTCTATATACGTCACCGTGTCTGGTGAGACACCAGCCCTCTCATAAGCCTTCATTATTAAGTCTGCCTGTGCATTCGGGTTCGGCGCAGTCAGTGAATTGGCATGACCACCATGATTCTCGGCCGTTCCCCTTATAACTCCATATATATGATCACCATCAGATACCGCCCTGCTTAATGGCTTTAAAAGGACCGCTCCTACTCCTTCTCCCCTCACATACCCATCAGCACCTTTACTGAATGACTTACACCTGCCATCAGGCGCCAGCATTCCGGCCTTACTGAAAGATATAAATAAAACAGGCGACAACAAAGCATTCACCCCCCCTGCCAGCGCCATCTCACAATCTCCGGCCTGTATCGATTGCACAGCTCTATGTATCGCTACCAGCGAACTCGAACACGCCGTGTCTATCGGTTCACTCGGCCCATGAATATTGAGGATATACGATATGCGGTTCGCCAATACCGAATGCGCAAGACCCGTTGAGGTATAAGCATCAATTTCATTGCTACCATTATGATGTATAATCGTCTCATAGTCACTCGTTGCCACTCCTACATATAACCCCGTCTTCGTACCTGACAGATCAGATGGCTTATAACCTGCATCCTCTATCACTTGCCATACGGTTTCTAGAAAAAGTCTTTGCTGAGGGTCCATCAACTCGGCCTCCTTAGGCGAAATATCAAAAAACAGGGGATCAAACTTGTCCACATCATCTATAAATCCTCCCCACTTGATATTCGTCTTATTCACCCCATTCTGCGGATCTCCATAATAATCACGCCAGTCCCAACGATCTTCAGGTATTTCACTGATCAGGTCTTTTCCCTCCTCCAAATTCTTCCAGAATACATCCAAATCCCTACTCTTCGGCATCCTTCCACTCATCCCTATTACCGCTATCGGCCCTGCTTCCTTCTCTACTGCTCCCATAACATTAAAGGAATCTCCTATAAACCTGGACCGCCTGGATTTCAGACCCACTCCTCCATGGACCGTTTCTGTGGTTATGTTCCACTCCGCTACTGATTCTGCGCCTACTTTATATTTCGCAGCAAGAAAATCTCCATGATTCTCAACCAGATACTCCGCAAACGAACCCAACGTCGGATGTTCAAAAAATACCGCAGGGTTCACTTCTACCTCATACTCCTGGTTCATCTTATTGGCAAACTCCGTCAACATAATCGAATCAAACCCATAATCACTCATCTCTACATCAAGACCAATATCCTCTCTCTTTACCTTCAGTAAATCTGATACGCCACGCACCAACCCTTCTTTCACCCTCTCCAAAAGGCCATTCGTATTGGCCTGTGGCGGTATTGATAATACTTTTTGCACCTTCATTGGTTGAAATGACTCCTGTAAATGCAGCCTCGACCTAATCCTTTCTAAATCTCCTTCCATTACCATCACATGCCCATTGCCACTCTTCAACGCATTGTCAAATGCACTAACCCCTGCTACCGTTTGCAGCGGGACCATCCCAACCGTCTTCTCCATTATCTCTTCTATCGCTTTATCCACCTTCATGCCACCATCTCGCCATAACGGCCAGCCAATGGACAGTGTCTTACCACAACGCTTACCCTCATTTACCAGACCCTGACGATATACCGCAAACTCATTCAGAAACGCATTCGCTCCCGCATAATCACTCTGTCCAATATTACCCAACACCCCCGCTACCGATGAAAAGAAAACCATAAAATCTATCTCTTCATCCATTGTCACTCTGTCCAGCTTGATGGCGCCTTTTACCTTGGGCGCAAATACAGCCTTGATCTGATCATTCGTCTTCTTCTGCATAAATGCATCACGTATAATACCGGCACTGTGAATGATCCCGTTTAACTTGCCATACTTCTCTTTAATGGTCTTTAACGCTGCTTTTATCTGAGATCCCTTACTAATATCTGCCTGTATGTAGGTAACATCAACACCTTCTTGTTGTAACTCAGAAAGGTACTTTTGCTTTTCTCCATCAAGTTTCGATCGACCACTCACAATTAACTTCACTCCATTTGTATCACCTAAATGTTGTACAAATATTCGCCCTAAGCCACCTAAACCGCCCGTCAACCAGTAAACTCCACCCGGTTTGATTAATTGGCCTGTATCTGTATCCTGTGAAGGTAACTTTACCTCAATCAACCGCTTGACCTGCCGTTTTTTAATACCCGCACTATAGAGTACTTCAATATCCTGATCAGCAGAAGGATGTAACTCTTGCTTGAGTATGGTCAGAAGTTGCTGCTCGTGATCTGTGATTTTTTCAGGATAATAAATAACCTTACCACGTATCCGGGGGTTCTCTAAATACGCAGTCTTTATAAGACCAGCAAGAGGCGCATAGCAATAACGCTCTTCTGTGTCTGGTACCAAAATAAGTATCTGTTGCACACGCTTAGTCTTAGCTTCTAAACAACTCTTAATCTTATCAAAAACCTCAATAAACTTCGCCTCAACGGCATCGTCAATTACTTTGCCCAGAGGTGCGAAACTGATTATTTCAGTCTCAGGATACACCGATGCAAGAGCTTCAAGAAGCCCCCCATCATGAATATCAACTATAATCAGCCTATCCACAAGAGATGATTCCAGAGCTGGAATGCTTTGCATCGGCTGTTCCTGCCACACGGTAGTTGTATAAAGCAACCCTTGCCCGGCTTGTGTAGCAGATGGCTTACCTGAAGTCTCTTTCTTCTCTAAAGCCCTTACCACAAATTCCTTTAAAACAACCACTATCTGACCCTGACTATCGGTAATATCTATATCATACTTAAACACCTTACCCTGCGGGTCTGCACCGGAACTATACCTTACATAAGCGTAAGCACTTCCAGGTATCTGTCCATATATCATTACCTCACTCAAGGCAAAGGGTAATAGTATCACTTGAGAACGGGACCCTGCATTGCCTGCTATCAATCCAGCTACCGACTGCAACGCACCATCCAGAAGACTCGGGTGTAAAACAAACTGATCTGCCTCTCCTGTAACACTATCAGGCAACTTCAGTCTGGCTAAAGCTTCACCGGCATTGTAACTCAGGTCTTCTATCCCCTGAAACGAAGAACCATAGTCCAGGCCCAGATTGGCAAATGCCTTGTAACAGTCCACACCTTGCAACCGTTTACTGCACCTCGACAGGACACCGTCTATATCCAGAGACTTTGGCCTGGTCTGCAGACCATAATCTCCCACATCAAGCCCCCCCTGACTGTGCACCATACATTCACAACCTTCTTCCGAACTGCTCACCTCAAAGGCTATATGATTACCCTCAGGATACAGACTTATCGAAACTTCCCGGGCAACACTATTGACACGAACAGGACTGGACCATACTACGTTCCTGATCTTTATAATATCACTATTTGCCGCTAACTGACCCGCTACACGGGCCATCTCTATATACGCAACGGCGGGCAAGACACGCCGGCCCTTCACCACATGATCCGCCAGGAAAAACTCATAACCTGTGAAGGTTGAGCTGAAACGTTGTACCGAGAAGTCTGACGTATTTTTATGCAATAGCGGGTGAATAAATTCTGACTTCTGACTTCGGATTTCTGACTTCTGGTTTTCGATTTCAGGCACCCAATACCGTTCCCTGGCAAAAGGATAAGTAGGCAATGAAATTCTGGAATACTGTTCGTTTGTAAATAATTTTTCAAAATCTAACGTATATCCCTGTATATATAAATCTGCAATCGTAGACAAATGTTCTAAATAGTCACTCGCACGATCTGTATTTTGACACTTTCGAATGCATTCATTCCCGTACCGTTTCAAGGAGAGATGTGTCCGATGTTCGTTTTCATGCAGTTTTGAAATATAGATTTGTAACACCTTGCCCTTTTCAAGCCATTTTTTAAAGAGCTTCATAAGTTCATCCCGACTGCGAACCACACATGCTAATCGATGATTAAAGTGCTTTCTTCCGAGCAACAGAGTATAACTCATATTCCCACAGTCTACCTGGGTACCTTGTTCACAATAGGCAAGCATTTGAGCAACTTGCTGTCGTAACTGTTCAGAAGTACAAGCGGATAATACAATTAAATAACCTGGCTTCCTTGAGTGTCGCCTTTCTACATTGGGAGCTTCTTCAATGACCATATGAGCATTGGTCCCACTAAACCCAAATGAGCTTATTACCGCACAGCGTTTAGAATGGGACGAGATATTCCACTCTTTAAGACGCGTATTCACGTAAAACGGGCCATCTTTAAACTGAATATTCGAATTGCCAAGCTGATAATGGAGTGAAGGCGGAATTTGTCTGTGTTTTAAAGACAATAAAACCTTCATGACACCAGCAACCCCTGCTGCAGCGGCCGGGTGTCCAAGATTAGTTTTGATTGATCCAATCGCACAGTATTCTTTCTTATCCGTGTATTTCCTGAATGCGCGGGTCAGTGCATCATACTCAATTGGGTCTCCTAATATCGTCCCTGTTCCATGTGCCTCTACCATCTGGATTTGTTCTGGATGAATATGAAAGGTATCATATACATGGCGCTCTAACCGCTCCTGAGAATTCGCGCTCGGCGCTGTAATACCATTGGTTGTGCCGTCTTGATTAATTCCTGATCCTCGAATCACACCATAAATACGATCGCCGGAATCAAGTGCTTCTTGGAGTCGTTTGAGCACAATCACACCAACTCCCTCTCCCGGAACAAAACCATCGGCATTACTGTCAAAGGTATGGCAGCGCCCTGTAGGAGACAGCATCCCTGCTCGATTTGCTACTTTATAAAACCAAGGTGTAGATTGAATGAACACGCCGCCTGCTAATGCCAATTCAGTTTCCCCGGCCCATAAGCCTTGACAAGCCAGATGTATAGCCACTAACGAACTGGAACAAGCCGTATCAATGGCAATAGCAGGCCCTTGAAGATCCAGATAATAGGCAATTCGAGCGGGAATTACTGAACTTGCATTCCCCCAAAACGCTTGCGCTGGAGCATTATCGTTAAATAGCTGTTGATAATCACCTGCACCACATCCTACATAAACACCACACTGACGTCCCACGACACCTTCACCTGCATACCCCGCATCCTCCAATGCCTTCCAGGATTCCTCTAAAAAGAAACGCTGTTGAGGGTCCATATAGGCTGCTTCAAGTCCTGATATCTTAAAAAAGAGAGGATCAAATTGATCTATACCCTCTAAAAAGCTGCCATGTTTACAATAATTCGTCTTTCCCCCCGAAAAACCTGAAAAATACTTCGATAGGTCCCATCGTGATACTTCTTCAATTAAATCTGTACCCTGTGACAGATGCTCCCATAAGTCGTCCAATGTTTTTGATCTGGCAAACCGTCCACTCATCCCAATGATAGCAATGGCTTCGGAAGAAGTTCTAACTGGGCCGTGAAAATTATCATCAGGACCAAGAGATTTGGATGTATTTACTGAAGGACCTCCGGCTTTTATCTTGTTTTGATCAGATGTAGTAGCGTCAGGAAATGTTACTACAACTTTTTCAATATTTTTGCTGTTGTCCATATATTCATATGCCTGATCAATTTTTAAAGATGGGAATGATTTATAGCTGGTAGGCCGAATCATTTCTTTTGATAGACTATTAACCAAAATATCAAAATACTGCATTACTTTTTCAGGTTTTCTTTGTATTAATTCACTCAAATTAATACTACTATGTTTCGATTGATTTTCTGTGTTATCAGCAGTTATTGGTATCGAAGGAAGTAATGTGAGATGAGAGTCAGCAACATTTTTAACAAATTTAGGATCATCATGGAGTGGCTGCTTGATTCGCGCCATTGTCTCTGATGAAATCTTTTTAAAACGAACAAGCTCACGTCCAGCTTGTATTGTAGCATCAAGAATGTCACTTACTTTATCCTTAAAAAAAGGAAGAGTCATTAATGTGCTTCCATGCCTGTAAATCTCAGCTACAAGAACTTTGCCCCACACGTGATTTACATAATGGGAAACTTCATCAAAAGCGAAAGCGTCGGGTATACCAGCCACTGCAAGAACTGCTATTGAAGGGTGTCTATGTCCACCACGTAAAAGAAGTGTATCTGCACTTTCAAAATTTGATTCATTTTCAGATACATAAACATATAATGGAAGCAGTCGTTCAACAAATGTTTTTAAGGTCGCATTAATACTGAAACCATATACAGGGGTCCCATAAATAACGAGATCAGATTCCAGCCACTTAGGGACCAGCTCTGTCACCATATCATCCTTATAAATGCATATATCATTTTTTATATTGAAACAGGAAAAACAACCGACGCAATTGTTGACTTTTTTATTTGGCAGGTCCACAACCTCCACTTCACCTCCGGCATCACGTATCCCTATAACCAAATGGTCCAGCATCAATTTGGTCCTACTCTGACCTTCTTTTCTAGGACTGGAATTAATTGCCAGTACTTTCATAATATGCCTTTAATAAAATTTATTTGATTTCAACAAATTTGCCATCATCTACCAAGACATTCATAATATTCGTACTCACTTTTTCAAAAGAACTAATAATCGTATCAACCTTGCTATTACCAGTAAGCTCTAAAATTCCTTTTTCAAAATCATCTTCAGAATAATTGATAAGGTGTTTGACCCCCATATCCTTTAAATAATCCAGTTTTTCCTGTGAATCAACAGAAATATAAATATCAGCTTCTTTTAACAATGCCAGATGAACAGCCATGAGCCCCGTATTGACTGAGGAAGTAAGAATTAAGATCTTTTCCCCTGGTTGTATTTCAGTATGTTCAAAAGCATAATATATTGAAAGAAAATCAACAGGCAATGTACACGCTTCCTCAAAAGTGATGTTTTCAGGCTTTTTAATAACCATACCCTCATCAACATTTGCAATAGAACTTTGCCCGTCCAGAATTTTACTTGTTAGACCTATCACCGCATCTTTAGTTTTAACCCTGGTTACATCTCTACCTGTCTTTATAACTGTCCCTGATATTCCAAAACCTGTAGTAAGAGGATAATCAGGCATATTATTATCAGGATATAAATCTTTCACATGTATATCCCCAGAATTTAATGATAATGATTTTACAAGTATCTGCACTTCCCGATCGGAAGGATCAAAAGGAGAAAATCGATTTCTTTGCCATTTTCGATTGAAGCGATGAGAGGTATGACGCTTTTCCTGAGCAACAGTTATTTCTTCTCTCTGAGACCCTACATCCGCTTCTTCTAAAACAGGCACATTCTCCTGTAAGAATAAAGTCAAAGTAGATTCATGTTTTTGAGTAATATACTGTAGTAGCTGGTCTACATTATTGTAATCAAACAAGATTGTTGTTTGCAAGGTAATATTACATCGTTTGCTGATTAAATTTACTAAATTTACCGCTATAATAGAATCTACTCCATATTCTGCAAAACTTTGATCATCCTGGATTTGTCCCTCTTCCATTTTTAACGCTTTTGCTATACTCTCTCGAATGACCATCCTCACATGGTCCTCAATCATTTGACCGGTCACATCAGCTCCTTTGCTCAGTACTTTTGTTTTCTGTAAGTTGAGATGCTTATTTTGAGTTATAGATGGTTGTTTCACGGGCGTTTCTCTCAGTTTAAGCGGCCTCTTTTGTCTAACGACCCCATCACTTTCAGCAATAATAATTTGCTGACCCAAATCATGTTTCTCTCTAGCCGGAAACATGACCGACTGAAACCCTTCACTTTCCAATACTGATTGCCACGATTCTGAAGATAATACAGGACATCCTGGAATGCGTAGCATTGGATCTTCGTACAACCACCATCCCTCTAATAGACCAAATGTCAGGTGACTAAACAAGGTATTGCGACTCAACTCATTTAATAGAAGCAAACCATTGGTCTTTAAAGCGGCTTTGGCGTTACGTAAAGTTTGTCTAATATTTTTGGTTGCATGTAAAACATTGGTAGCAACAGCTATATCATAGCCGCCTGCACTAATGTCTTGTTTAGCAATAGGCGCTTCCACATCAAATATTTTATAGGCCAAATAGGGGTTCTTTTGGCCATACTCTTTTTCCGCATACATTAAAAAAGCTTTGGAGATGTCCGTATAACAATATTCTTGAATATGTTCCTTAAAGAACTGAAGTTTTGGAAAGATCATGGTGCTGGTCCCTCCAGTGCCAGCACCAATTTCCAGAATTCGGATTTGTGCAGATGAATCCTGTCTAAGGCGCTCTTGAATATAAGTAACCGCAATATCAGCAAGCGCTCCATTAAAGTAATCTGCAACCGGGTTGTATTTGTATATCCCTTCGACCAATTCCATGGAAGAATTTGGAAATAGGATGTCCGTGGCAAGTCGTTTACCAGTAAGAATTTCCGGCAAAGCTCGCAGTGTCGCCTCTACTAAAACCGCCATGGCTTTCATGTTGGGATCATCGATCCAAAGACCCTTTTTCAGATCCCACTCTGTCCATACGGCATTTACATCCATGGGAGTCGTATCGACCACAGTGCATGACTCTCTATCAAGCTTGAGATAATTTTTTCTCGCCAAAATCGCTATACTTTCTTCAAGCCACCTATTATAAAAATCACGCATGCCACCTTTTGTGTTAAGGTCAGCTATTGGTGAGTTTTTTTGCTCAAACAACCCTGTGGACAGCAATTGAGCCCATAACAGTCTGCTAAGAAGCGTGTCCATCTCCTTCGTTTGCAAAGTAACTTTTGATTTAATTTGTTGTACTTGTACGTCTTGTTTTGGAATAGGTTTCTGCATATTCTGAATATTTGAGAGAAGCTTTTCTGGATAGAGGGTGATATGTTCTTCTGGATTCATGCCTTCCATAACCAGAGGTCCCAAAGTTTTCAAAAGCGCAATTTGGTCCACAGGTCCGGCAAGTAGTGTTTCCAAAGCTTCCATGGCTTCTGGGGGCTCAATGGAACCAATGCCTTCACGGGCCATTCGATCATGATAAACTTTAGAAGCAACAATCCCGATACTTCCCCAATATCCCCAGTTAATTATTTTTACAGCACATGGCCATTTTCTGGAGAGTTGGTGCGCAAAAGCATCTTTGAATGTACAACCAGAAGCATAGTTGCTTTGTCCCGGATTTTTTAAAAACCCAATCATGGAAGAAAAAAAGAGTACAAAATCCAGGGGTTCCTTTTGAAAAACCTGAGCTATACGTACACTCACATCAACCTTAGCCGACAGACCTGCTTGGAACCGTTCTTCTTCCATATTTGCCAGGCTTTGGTCCAACAAGACAATCGCCGAATGAATTACTCCATGAATCTGTGAAAATCTCTGTTTAATTTCTCCATACGCTTGCTGTAGCGCTTTAAGATCGGTCGCGTCCGCTGCAATGTAATGAGGAACGGGACCCAAGACAGCCAGCTTATCCAATTTGGATTGAATAGTTGCATCCTTCTGTCGTCGGCCAATCCAAATTACCCGTGCTTGATAGGTGCGTATCATATATTCACTCCAAGCTTCTCCAATCCCACCGGCACCTCCTACCACTACGTACACGCCTCCACTCTTATACAATGTTTGATCCAATGAGTCGCAATGGAATGAAATCAACTGTTGCCGATACCACTCTCCACCCCGATAGATCCAGGCATTCCCCTGAGGGTCTGCAGGAAGAGAAAAAATGTCAGTGAGCGGCCAATTACAACCGCCTTCCAGATCAAAAAGCCGTACCTTCCAATTTGGGTACTCTTTTGCCATGGAACCAATCAACCCATGGATACTGGCATGGGCAGGATCCACCAAATCGTTCTTATGGACAGGTTGGGTCTGTATGGTGAAAAAACTACAGCCTAAATCCTTTGTCCCATAACCTGCGAGAAGCAGTGCCTTAACCATTCGGAAACATAGGAGAACACCCTGGCCCTGCTCTTCAATTAAGGTTTCTTCTGTCAGGGATTCCAAAGAATTATGAGGAGCAATCCACAGAATATGATCGATGGTACTATAGACTGCTAGCTTTTTAGCTATTGTATCTATGCTATCCTTGAAATGAATTTCCAATAAACGCGCTTGGGGACAATATTGCCTGATAGCACTCCTGTTCTTTTTATTTCCGCCAACTATCACAACCTTATCTGTTGATGATAGGAAAGCCTGCCCCTTCTCTACTGAGACTACATCCCATACGGGTGTCAGCATGATGGAACCAACTAGTGGTCCGGTGTACGTTTCGGTGGAGGCTGCTTTTGACACATCATTGGTTTGAAAATCTCCTTCAAGCACTCTCGATGAAAATTCTTTCATCCGCACACAAACCTTCCCGGCTTCATCACATAAATCTATATAGAGTTTCTGTACCTTATCTCCTGTTGCGCTACCGTCACTGTATCGAATCAATGCCCACATCGTGGACGTGCAACTGCTAAAAATTTCAAGCTCTTTCAAAGCAAAGGGCAGAGCTAGTTTAAGGCTATCCTTGATGCCAGGTGAATTCCCGGGACCGTTCATTAAACCTATCGACGCCTGCAAGGCGCAGTCCATCAAACTGGGATGCAGGACAAATTGGTCCGCCGTGTCAGAGACTTCGGATGGCAAAAACAACTTTGCCAATACCTTATTATGGCCCACATATACCACTTCAATCCCCTGGTGTCCAGGACCATAGTCGATCCCCATTGCCCTGAAAGTTTTATAGCATTGGCTTGAAGAAAGGGTTCTCTGGCTGCACTCAGCCCGCAGGGAATTGAGGTCCAATGTAGTAACTGCAGCAGCAGAATTTTTATTTTGAGTCGTTCTGTTCCTCTCAGGATGAATTCCTTCGAAGGGCAGCACCACCTTTCCCTTACTGTGTACGACAGGCGCTTCGTCACCATTTTCAGGGACACTATAAATCTCATAGGCAACCATTCCGTCCTCTTCAGGAAAAAGCCCGATGTGGACATGGACCGGCTGTTCCCCTACAGTAACAGGTCTGGCCCATACCACGTCTTTAAGGCGGACTACCATCTGACCTTCACCCAAATTTCCTGCCGCCCGGGTCACTGCCGCTCGTGCCATCTCCAAATAAGCCACTCCGGGTAAAACACGCCGTCCCTTCACCACATGGTCCTCCAGAAAAAACTCTTGACCAGTAAAGGTAGAGCTAAACCTTTGCTCCGAAAAGTCAGAAGTATTCTGGTGGAGCAAAGGATGCAACCTTTGAATTTCTTCTCCCCTCGCCATACTCCGCTCTCCCCTTGTCTCAGGGACCCAATACCGTTCCCTCACAAATGGGTAAGTTGGCAGACTGATTCTATTTGGTTTGACATCTCCATAGAGTTTGTTCCAATCGAAATTCAGGCCCTTGACCCAAAGATCTGACAGCTTGGAAAGTTTTCCTCGTTGAACCCATTTGTTAATGGCTTCCTGCAATTCTCCATCTGCCTCAAAAACAGCTAATGTTTCTTTATTTCGTTTAACCTGACCTCGATACATATATTCAATACCTTCCTTACCATCAATAAACCCCTCCAGCTTTTCCTCAAGTTCTTTGACAGTCCCCACAATTACCGCCAGACGCTCTTCCATCGCTTCGCGTCCAACCTGAAGAGTATAGGCTATCTCAACCAGGTGGTGGTCAGAGAATTGCTGCTCCCTGATCGCAGCCAATAATTGCACTACCTGTTCATTAAGTCGATCTTCATTTTTTGCCGATAGTACAATAATGAAGCTGTCCTGAGAGCTAATCATAATTTGTGGCTGTTCCTGATTCTCAGGAACATATTCTTCGACCACTACATGGGCATTCGCCCCTCCCGCGCCAAAGGATGATATGCCTGCCCGTCTTGGATATTCCCTGGCTTCTCCATTGGTCCAGACTACCGGCCGTTCCCATTCAGCAAGTTTTTGTTGGACTATAAAGGGGGTACTCTCGAAATCAATATTTGGATTCAGCACCTCAGAATGTAGTGAAGGCACTAACTTACGATGTTTTAGTTGCAGCAATACTTTCGTTACACCACAAATACCAGCCGCACTCTCACAATGCCCGATATTCGACTTTGCTGATCCGATTGCACAAAACTGTTTGTCTTGCGTGTATTCCTGGAAGGCTTTATTCAAACCTGTGATTTCTATTGGATCACCTAAGGAAGTCCCAGTGCCATGCGCTTCCATATAACTGACTGTCCTTGGATCAATCCCTGCTTCCTTAAAAGCCCGTCCAATGACACTGGCTTGAGCATTAGGATTAGGGACGGAATAGCCATTGGTTTTTCCACCATGATTGATCGCAGTCGCTTTGATTACTCCATAAATATGGTCCCTATCGGCAATTGCTTTAGACAGGGGTTTAAGCAACACTGCCCCAACGCCTTCTCCAGGAACATAGCCGTCTCCACCTTGCCCAAAGCTCTCACACTTCCCTTTACTGGAAGCAAACTTGCTCTGCCCCAACAGGAGATATTTGTTGGGATGAATGGAGAGATTCACACCTCCTGCAATCGCAAACTGGCAGTCTCCTTGCTTTAAGCTTTGACATGCCAGATGAATCGTGGTCAGAGAGGAAGAACACATGGTATCTACAGCCATGCTGGGACCATGAAAATTACAAAAATAGGAGACCCGGTTTGCAATCGATGATGGGATCCCTGAAAGGGCGATTGGCCTGCCTTGAATTGTTGCTTCTGCTCCGTAAAGTTGGTACTCTTCGTACATCACCCCTGCATATATACCTACATTACCTCTCAAACCAAAGCTTTTGTACATGCCTAGAGCTTCTCGGGTATATCCAGCATCTTCTAAGGTTTCAAAGACACATTCCAGGAATAAACGCTCCTGGGGGTCCATAATTTCTGCTTCCCGTGGTGAAATATTGAAAAACAGAGGATCAAATTGGTCCACACCTTCCAAAAACCCCCCCCACTTACTGTAAGTTTTTCCCGATTTGTTCTTATCTTCATCAAAGTACAGGTTATGGTCCCAACGGTCTTTTGGGACTTCGGTGATACAATCCTTGCCATCTCGTAGATTTTTCCAAAACTCGTTAATATTTCTCGCACCCGGATAGCGTCCCGAAAGGCCAATGATTGCAATATCTAAAGCATTGGTTGCTTTTTCTTCATGAGATGGTGCACGAATGGACGCGAAACGTGGCCGTCTGCGAGTAGTGAGGGCCGATGTTACAGAATTGTTCTCAGTTACCGAATCATTATATTTGGTAGTGGCTGTTTCTGAATTTCCCTCCATTCCCAGTAATGCTGCCAGTTTCGCAGGGTATGATTCAACGAAATATCTACTTAGTTCCTTTATGTTTTGATATTCAAAAAATAATGTTTTCGATAAAGACCCAAACGTTTTTTCCAATTGGATGGTCAGTTTCATTACCATAATAGAATCGATCCCGTATTTTTCCATCGGTGCTTCCATTTCGAACCGATGTGCGGGTAGCTTGATGACGGAAGAAAGTAAATTTACTAAGTAGTTGGCCGTTTTTTCCTGGAGCAATTCCTGTTCAATTGCCGGAACGGACTTGTTTTCCTCAAGTGTTTCTGAATCTTCTGTTCGGAAAGATTGATCAAGGAGTGTTGCACGGAGTCGTTCTAGCTCCCCTTCCATCACCATCACTTGAGACAGACCTGATGCCAAACCTTGATACAAGGCCTGGACACCAACTCTGGTATCCATAGCAATCAACCCTATACTTTGCTTCATCATTTTCTCAGTTGTTTCATCGACTTGCATCCCACCCTCTTTCCAAAGGGGCCAATTAATGGATAACGTTAGACCATGGCGCTGTTTTGAGGCAACCAGGTGGTTACGATATTTAGCATATGCATCCATAAAAGCGTTGGCAGTCGCGTAATCGGCTTGCCCTGGATTACCCATAACTCCCACACCAGAAGAAAAGCAGATAAAAAAGTCCAGCGGTAAATTTTTGCTTGCTCGATCTAGATTTGTAAGGCCTGTAACCTTGGGTGCCAGAACTACCTGCAATTCGTCACTAGTTTTTTTCAGGATGAAGTTGTTTCGAATGACACCTGCACTATGAATGATCCCATGAAGGTTTCCAAAATCCTCCCGAATCCTTTGGATTAACCCCGCAACCGCGTTCTTTTGGGTCACATCTACCTGTTTGTATTCTATCCTGGCGCCTGAAACTTCCAATGCTTTAAGCCTGGCCTGTTTATCCTCATCCAAAGGAGATCGTCCAGTAAGGACCAGAGTTGCATCCTTGACCTTTTGTATAATTTCCCTGGCAAAAATGATCCCCAAACCTCCCACGCCACCCGTGATCAGATAGATACCATGATCTTTCCATGGGACCTTTTCTCCGGGAAAAGCTTCAACTTCTCCCCATGTGGCAACAAGACGTTTGCCACCTTGATAGCAAATCTGCTTATCCACATGTCGCCGGCTGTTCTCCTTCAATTTCTCTATGATTCCTTCACAAACTTCTCTTGGACTCACTCCAACCAGCTGTCCAATAATTGTTGGGTTCTCCAACCGGGCAGTTCTCAAAAGACCAGAAAGGCCGGAAAAAAGTTGCTGCTCCTCCTGGATAGTAAACACAATCTGAACCAAAACATTCACTTTATGTTTTGCGCTAATGATCCTTTTGATTTCCTCAAACACTATGACAGCATAAGATTGGAACCGTTCCTCAATACCTTTCTGTTTGGATTGCAAGGCAAGACAACGCACCCCATTAATTTGAGTTTCGATGCTTGCCTTAAGACTATCACCCATTTCACAAAGTATAACCAGATGTTCTGAAAGTGCAGGTGCTGTAGCTTCTTCAGGGACAGTTTGTTCTTTCCAGCATGGTTTGAGTATCAAAGTTCCGACAGTTGCAGTGGTGTGTCCTGGGCCTATTGAATGAGTACCACCATCACTGATTTCTCCTGTCAGCACTCTCAACGAAAACCCTTTCATCCGCACACAAATTACCCCATTATCATCACACAAATCAATATCGAGTTTCTGCGCCTTATTTCCTATCACCGTGTCTTCACTTGGCCTGAGTAGTGCCCACATTGCGGAAGTGCAGCTATCGAGAATTTCAAGCTCTTGAAGAGCAAAGGGAAGAGTCGGTTTGAGGGAGGAATCACGGACATCCGCAAGGAACGCCCCAACCAGATCATCAGTGTCAATCATCAAGCCGATCGAAGCCTGCAGAGCTGAATCAATCAAACTGGGATGCAGAACGAATTGTTCCTGAGTATCTAAAACGGAGATAGGCAAAGACAGCTTTGCCAGTACTGAATCACTGCCCACAAATACCTCTTCAATTCCCTGGTGCCCTGGGCCATAGTCCATTCCCATCGACCTGAAGGCTTCGTAACATTGACTAGCAGAAAGACTGCGTTGACTGCACTCAGCCTGCAAGACCTTGAGGTCTAATTTTGGGGTTTCTTTAACAGCACTGAACACAGCAGTGCCCTGACTGTATATGACAGGCATTGCATCGGCCGCACCAGACTGACTGTAAATTTCGTATGTAATCTCTCCGTTCTCTTCAGGATAAAGACCGATATGTACCTGGAACGGCTGACCCCCTACAGTAACAGGCCTGGCCCAAACTACGTTTTTGAGGAGAATACCAACCTGGCCTTCTTCCAAAACTCCTGCTGCCTGCTTCACTGCCACTCGCGCCATCTCAAGACAAGCCACACCAGGCAAGACCCTATGTCCTCTCACAACATGGTCCACCAAGAAAAATTCCTGGCCTGTAAAGGTCGAACTGAACCTCTGTCCCGATAAGTCGGATGTGTTTAGATGCAGTAAAGGGTGAATAACTTCCAATCCCACTCGTCCACCCCCAGCGCTCTGCACTCCGAACTCTGTATTTTCTAACCAGCATCTCTCTCTCGCAAATGGATATGTAGGAAGAGGGACCCGTCTGCAATCTTTATTTTTATAAATCCCTCTCCAATCAATTTCAGACCCACTTACCCAGAAAGCTACTATCTTGGAGATTTTTTGTGCATTAAAAAGCTGTATAATAAATTCTTTCTCTTCCTTAGATTGTCCAATTTTGCATTCCTTATTTTTGTTGGTATTAATGTTCCCTCTATACAAACCTTCAATATTCTCTTTGTTGTTTATATATTCATCTAACTTTTGAATCAGCTCTTCTTTTGATTTAACAATCACCGCTAAACGCTCTTCAAAATCTTGCCTACCCACTTGGAGGGTATATGCAATGTCTTGAAGCGTTGGTTTATCTACGGAGTCATCCAGAATATTGTCTTGTTGCCCATCTAATTTATATTCATTTTCTTTAGTAATAATTTTAAGATGACTTATTAAACTTTTGGCATACTCTTTAAGTCGTTCTTCATTCCTGGCTGAAAGAAGTATTGTTTCTGTAGAATCGATTTTGGAATTATAAGATAATGTTTTTGTCCTACTCTCTTTGAATTCTTCGACAATAACATGTGCATTAGTCCCTCCAATGCCAAAGGAACTGACTCCTGCCCTGCGGGCAGTATTGTCGGATTGCCATTTGGAAAGTTTGGTATTTACATAAAAAGGACTGTTCTCAAAATCAATTTTTGGATTAGGATGTTCAAAGTTAAGGCTGGGCGGCAGCAATTTGTGCTTGAGAGCTAAGACGGTCTTGATTAAACTTGCCACGCCAGCAGCTTGTTCTAAATGACCTATATTTGTTTTTACCGAACCAATGGCACAGAACCCCTTTTTCTTTGTAGTGGACCTAAAGACTTGTTTAAGACTCTTGATTTCAATAGGATCGCCCAGCTCTGTTCCGGTCCCATGTGCCTCTATATAAGTGACTGTCTCAGGCTCAATATCGGCTACAGCAAGAGATTCGGTAATCACAGATTCCTGGCCTTTCCCGCTAGGTGCAGTAAAGCCAACCTTAAACGACCCGTCGTTATTAATCGCCGAACCTTTTATGACCGCATGAATGTAATCTCCGTCTTCAAGGGCGTTCACCAGTCGTTTTAAAACAACAATACCCACACCATTGCTAAAAGCAGTTCCGCGTGCTTTTGCATCAAAAGCTCTACAATGCCCATCAGGAGAAAAAACCATACCCTCTTGATAGTAATAGCCGACTCTTTGTGGAATAGATATTCTAACACCGCCGGCTAATGCCATGTCACATTCGAGGTTTCGCAAGCTTTCGCAGGCCATATGAACGGCAACCAATGAACTGGAGCAGGCAGTTTGGATTGTAACGCTTGGACCTGTCAGGTTTAATTTGTAAGAAACACGGGAAGCCAAATAGTCTTTGTCGTTTCCAATCAACGCTTGAAAAACCTCCAATGATTTATCTAATTCAGGCCTTGGGACAAAGTTTTTCAAATAAGTATTTATACTCCCACCGGCATAAACTCCAATCGGACCTTCATTACTCATAGAATCATAGCCAGAATTTTCTAACGCTTCCCAGGCACACTCCAGGAAAAGGCGTTGTTGTGGGTCAATGATTTCGGCCTCACCAGGCGAGTAATTAAAAAAAGAGGCGTCAAATAACTCTATATCTTCCAGCACAAAACCAGCTTTCACATAAGCAGGGTCGCTTAATGCTGCAAGGTCTACTCCAGTTGATTTCAGCTCTTGATCAGAAAATAATGATATTGATTCCGTGCCGTTTCGCAGATTTTGCCAAAATTCATCAACATTTTTTGCACCTGGAAAACGACAGCTCATCCCAATAATAGCGATGCCATCGATATTATCAAATCTATCTGAATCACTCATACTAATCCCCTTTTGTAATTTTACAGTCCTTTATTTCGTTGCTTTCTTGCCAATTTACGAGCCTCACCTCGGCTCAAACCTTGTTGAGAAGAATATTCATCACTTTGTTCCTGGCCTAAAAATTTGGCAAAAGAGCTAATAGTCGGGTATTCAAACATTGGAAGCATTGGTATATCGCGCTTAAGCAGTTTTTGCAATTTGTTATTAATCTGGACTATGTGTATTGAATTACCACCTAGATCAAACAATTTGTCATTGATACCTATCTCTTCTCTACCTAGTACTTCCTTCCAGATTGTCGCTATGTTTCGTTCTAATTCGGTTTGGGGTATTACTTTATCAGTTATTTCCAACTCAGAGTCAAGATTCCCCTCCAGACCCGACAGGGCCTTGCGATCAACCTTGCCGTTAGGAGTCAGAGGCATGGAGTCAATCACAACAAAAGATGATGGTATCATGTATTCTGGTAGTTTCTCTGCCAGGTATCTCTGTAATTCAACAACAATATCATCGTCGGGTTTCGATTCTTGAACGGATTGAACAAAAGAAGGTGATTTACTCATTTCCTGAACTAATGACTGGTCTTTAATTTGTTGATCAACCCGCCCACCAACTAAACTGTGAAGGTAAACATGGCTTTCCTCAAGGTCAAATAAATGTCTTATTTGTTGAAAATCAAAACCTCCAATCTGGCACAGTCCGATCTGATTATCAACCGCTGTAGTTTCTAAAAGCTGGCTCATTATTCCTGCTTCCAGCATACAAAAATCTCTTGCTAATACTCCATACATGGGATAGACAGCGTTAAGCTGTCCAATGAAAAAGACCGCAAAAGCTGACTCATCAAATATAGTGTTGTTTCCTGTAGTATATACGCCTGCATCAATATTTGGATTAGCTGATATCAACATAAGACGATGATCAATAGGGTGATGATAGTACGTTCCTCCGGTGAGTCCATCCACCCTGCCTGGCTTAATATATATATATGTTTGCACCGGGTAGAGTCCTCCAGCAGAACCGTATCGATACTTTGGAAATGTCGATTCACCAACTCTAATCTGAAGGAGACAACTTAAAAACTCACTGAAATGTTCTAAGGTAATGGGCTCTTGTAGAAATCTTCGAAAGCTGCGACGTTCAGTAAAGACTTTTTTCAAGTTTTCATTGAGCATTGGTTTGATTAGTTGTGTATAAGGCTTATCACCTTCTTTATTGTGTATCCCCATTTCTTTTAGCTTAAATTGCAGGCGTTCCATTGGGTCAAATAACTGTACCTGTTCTATCCGGTGCACTTCGAAGTCCCCGGTCTTGTCATCCTTAGCGTTTGCATGCTTATTTACTGTTGGTATCTGTCCATTGTTGAGGACAACGTAGGCTACCAGGCGCTTGTTACCTGACAACTCACCTAATGCTGTAACTACTACTGAACTAACAGCCGGATGCCGTGACAAAACAACCTCTATCTCCTCCAACTCTATTCGATAACCCTGTACCTTAACCTGAAAGTCCTCTCTTCCAAGAAACTCTATGTTTCCATCAGGAAGATATCGACCCAGATCTCCTGTATAATACAAACGTTCTCCCGTCTTCGGATGCGTCATGAAACTCTTATCTGTTTTCTCCTCATCTCGCCAATACCCTTTTGCCAAGCCAATACCTCCAATATATAACTGACCTGGGACCCACATCGGACACGGCTCCAGCATTTCACTTAAAACATGAAAACATTGGTTCTTCATTGGTCGACCATACGGAATGCTTTTCCACTCAGGAGCAACCTCTTCTATAGGGAATAAAATCGACCAGATTGATGCTTCAGTAGCGCCACCGAGGCTAATTAATTTTACACCTTTGATCAAATTTCTTATTGAAGCAGGCAAGGTCACTGGAATCCAATCCCCACTCATTAATACCAACTGAATTGAGGAAAGACCGGCAGTTGATTGTTGACCAGACACATGTTCCACAAACATCTGCATCAAAGCCGGTACAGAGTTCCATATACTTACCTTTTCTCGCGTAACCAACTCAAGCCAGTGAGATGGCTCCAACTTTTTTGATGCATCAGGCATGACAATCGTACCGCCTACCGACAGTAAGCCAAAAATATCGTAGACAGATAGATCAAAATTTAATTCTGAAATAGCAAAAACGCTATCCTCATGTCCCACATTAAATCGCTGATTGATATCAATAATCGTATTAACTGCTCCTCTATGATCAATCATTACTCCCTTCGGCTGTCCTGTCGATCCAGAGGTGAAAATTACATAGGCCAAATCCTCTTCATTCTGTACAGGCTCTAGATCCCCTTTAGTAAATCCTTCTATATTCTCTTTGTCTAAGCTAAATCGCTTTACATTATCTGGCCACTCCAATGTCACATCCAACCTTGAATGAGTTAAAACAAACCGAATTTCAGCTATTTCTAAAAGATACCAGAGTCGTTCCCTGGGAACACCAGGATCAATGGGAAGATATGCAGCCCCTGATTTTAGAATGCCAAGCACAGCAACAACCTGCTCCCAACCTTTTTCCATAACCACTGCAACCAGAGTATTTGGTTTAGCATCCATCTCTCTAAGCTTATATCCAATCTTATTTGAGCGTTGATGTAATTCCTGATACGTTAACGTCTTACTTGAAGTTACCACTGAACTTTGGTTGGGGCGTAATAACACCTGTTTTTCAAACATAGTATGAAGCAATTCATTTGAAATCGGTGCTTCAGTGGTATTGACGGAAACACGCTGCTGAAGCTGATCAGGTGGCACTAATTCAGAAGTTACTTCCTGCCATGCCTTCTCATCATCTGCTAAGCATTGTAAGAAACGGCAATAGGCGCTGAACATATCATCTATAAGTCCATCAGGAAATAGATCATCCACCACATCCCAGTTAAAGACCAAGGCATCAGTTTCCTCATACACCAGATGATCGAACCAAACCTGAGGTGTCTGGCTTATGCCATAAACCATATCAACTACTCCAGTCAACGCAAAGTTATCCTGGCCAGACACACCAAGTCCAAGACCACTTGTAAATACAACAGGTATTGTCGACATCGAAGCATCTCCACTGGCTTGAACAAGTTCCCTCTGGACTTGCACGCCACTAACATAGCTATAATCCAGATTCTTCCAAAGCTGATTCTGATGACAGCGGGCCCGGACTTCAAAAGTGTCTTTTACCGAATTATCTATTGCAAGTATAGTTGTTGAAGTAAAGTCTCCTACGACGTAATTTACTTGAGAATGCAGGGGATGACGATTGAAGAGTGTCAAATTAATGGAAAATTCAGAACTTTTGCTCCAAGTGGTAAGGACCTCTGCAAAGGCAGCCAATAATATCCCTGAGGGGGTAATCCCCGCTCGTGATGCTTTATTTTTTAATCGAACCCAAGTTCCCTGCTCTAATCCACCACTCCTTCGGATAAATCGGGGAGATGTTATGGAATCAGGATTTGACACTAGTGGTAACTCAGGCGCAGGAGGCAACTCCAACAAACGGCCCCGCCAATAATCCAGAGACTGCTGATATAGTCCAGAGTCTTTAAAAGCAACCATGGCGAATACATAGTCCCTGAATGAGATATTAAGAGGAGGAAGAGAAACTTCAGGATTATTATAAAGTAAGGAAAATTCATAAATGAGTATTTGGATACTCCGAATGTCACCGATCATGAGATCATAGCTTATGTGAAACCTGGTACGCTGGTCGTTTAACAGAGAAGCTCGAATCTCAAACAGAGGGCATTTGTTAACTGGAAGTAATTGATGGGACATATTTTGTCTAATATCTTCCAGACGAGATGCTATTGCCTTAGAATCTTGCCCACGTAAATCTAAAACATCAATTTGGTAAGAGGGTAATTGTTTTATTATCTGCTGTTGACCATCTGCCAGAATGACAGCACGCAACATGTCATGACGTTCTATTAACTTTTGTAAGGCATGATTGACCCGCCCCAGATCCACTCCCTCTTTTTCAACCTCAACGTAGTGATGACATGCCACTTTACCCAACCCGAAAGTACCGCTTCGACCAATCAAATAAGCCTGCTGCATATCAGTGAGTGGGAAAGGTAAGTAACGCTGGTCTTGAGAAGGTACTATCTTGGGCAATGAAACATGAGGGTGATTAAAAGAAGAAAAGGAATCAGGCAACTGATCAAGTACCTTTTTTGCAAGATGGGCAACACTAATATTCTGTAGAAAGTCAATCAAGGGAATGTCCACTCCCAGACTGGTACTCAAAACATTCTTCAACTCGATGGCCTTCAGAGAATCGAGTCCCAGTTCCATCATGGATTGTTGTGAATCAAACAACTGAGATGAATCAAGCACCATAACTTTGACAACCAGGTCTCTAATGTAAGCTATTATGAGGTCATATCGTTCGCCTGGAGACGCATTTTCAAAATTATTAAATAATTTTGATGCTGATGCCTTACCAAATTGACGTAAGAAATTAATAGGCAACCCCAACAACATTTTCGCAGTATAATATTCGATTGGTATTAGATGATGTCTATGTAATAAGTTTTCTTCATTTACTATATTTAAGCTCCAATTATTTCTTTTACAAAATTTGTTATTTTTACTTTTATGTAAAGTTAACTGATCTACCTGATAAGTTTCTCCAATATCATCCTGGTTTTTTAATTCTCTAGTTCTAAAGTTAGAATCATAATAGCACTCTATAAAATCGATCGAATCCGGAATATTATTTATTGGTAAGCTATATTTAATATAATCGTAATCACCTTTAACTTTCTCACATTTTTCTCTTTCAATAAAATCTAAGAATGGTTTATTTTTGTCCGTTGGATAGAATTTTGCTTCTATTGAAGTCAAATTCTGCTTTTTACAATATTTCTTGAGCCTTAACATTATTGCATCTTCTATCCTTCTTCCCAAGACCCTACAGCTTAATAAAAATGTATCGAGAAATAATTTATCTTTCTCCTCTTTAATAATAACGACACCAACCAATCCATAATCTCCAAATCGGTCAGTCACTTCAATTACCCAGCATTTAATATTTGGCATATTAATCAAAGACTCTATTTCTTCTTCTGTTCTACGAATAGTACTCAAGTTAAATTGGTTCGTCCTCTGGGTTAATTGAGAAACTCTAGCTATTTGCATTTTCTCAACCAGATTCATACTCATTTTCAATTCTAACCCTTTGAGAAAATCAGGTAACGAGGATACGCCCTCCTGCGCCTTCCGTCTTTTACTTTCAGCAATATACTTTGATGTGCGTTTTTTATCTTCCCGGGTAACTTTAAATCTATCAAATGCCCAGGCAAGTTTTAGATAAGCAGGAATCTGATCAGCATCTTCTGGTAATTGAAGTGTTAAAACTTCAGGACAGTTGGTCATTACCTCTGTACATTCCAAAGGATTATCATCTATAAATATAAAGCTGTCCTTTCCTAAATTTAACTCGCTTTCTAACTCTTTTATATTCTCTGATTTCGCTTGCCAATTGATTCGCCAATTGACAAAATGTTCTTTCTTTAATATCATCTGCGGATTGTTTTCAAACACATCCCACACATCTGTTTCATTGTTTTTACTGCACAAAACCAATAAGAACCCTTCGTTGTATTTTTGAAGTATAAACTTTTGTAATTCTAAATGAAAATTATCTATGATAACACCTAAAGCCCCATCTTCCCCACAAACACCTTTCCATAACGTATTATCACAATCAAGTGTTATAACTTTAAATTGTTGCGTTCTAAATGAATATATTTTTCGGGCAATTATTGTTCCCATTGCTGCGTAATATTCATCACTAAAGGGGAGATGACCAGTTTCGTCTTTCTGTATATCAAAAATGTTTTTGATGTTATAAAGCCGATCCAATTCCGTAAAATCTATTATATGTATATCCTCTATCTCTTTTAAAATTTTTTTCCAGCGAATGTTCATATGCCCTAAATAACTCATCATTGTATCGCTTAATGATAAATGTGTGGAAACTGGAAATACTGCAACAAAATAGGAAGCTGATTTTTTTTTATTTTTTAGTGTTTCAGTAAGTTCCAAAAAGTTTCTCTCTATTTTTTTACACCTTTCTGCATCTGGGGTTTGATCATTGCGAATCCAATCCTCAAAGCGAATTAATAATAAAACAACCCCATCAGTAGTTGATATTAAACTTGATGGGTCAAGCAATTCCTGAAAAACCTGATTATATGGTGCAAATTGAATAGCTATATCCACATCAAACTGTTTACACCACCACCTTATATAGTCTTCAACTGGTTCAGAAGTAAATGTAGCGCTTACCGTTAATTGAACAGATTCTTTTACAGATACTCCTTCATCTTGCTCCAGCAAAACACTTCTTTCCCTTTTCCCTTCATTAAAATCAAAACGAGAAACTGCTTGTGTGTTATTTTCTCTATTCTTCATATTCACTTCTTTTTTATTTTCCAAACAAATTTTTCAATTCTTTCAGGTATTAACATTAAAGTTTTCAAAGCAGCGTCAGCGGCCATCTTTATCTCTTCCTCTACTCATATTATAAATAATTTTCTTTATTTTTTTCTTCATGATTTAACTTATTTCTGTAGACTACAGGATCAATTCCTTTAGGCAAAGAATAAACATAATAATGATAGTTTATTCCTAATAATACGGCAAGAACATCAGTGCTTCTTTTATATGCAATCAACATTATTTTCAAAATAAATTTTATTTGAGAGAGATCTTTGGTCCATAAATATTTAGTAATGTATAGAAAGCTCAAGATCCTTAGATAAAATGGAATTTTTCCAGCATACTTTTTAAAATGGCCCGTATTCCATAGGGCAGTTAGTCTTTTATAAATGGCAGGATACGCATGAATTTGTTGAAGCACCCAATAATAGGCATTTTGCAATTCTTCTGGTGTCATATTTTGAGGTTTAAAGACTACCCTTTGAAAGTTGTAATTGTTCCAATCTCTATCCAGAATTCTTCCTTCTTTTTCCATTCTCTTATAAAGTATAGTTCCAGGAAACGGAGTTAGAATTGATAACGTTGTTGCGAAAAAATTATTTTTATTTATAAAATCAACCAATTTTTTAAAATCCTCAACATCGTCTGCATCATTTCCCAAGATAAAAGAGGGTAAAATGTAAATTCCATGAGAATGAATTTTATCAATAGATTTTTTGTATTCGCTAATCTTATTTACCTTTTTATTCATTATTTTTAAATTCTCTGATTTTAAGGATTCAAACCCAATTAAGATTGCGTAGCATCCGCAACGATCCATTAAATTTAATAATTCATTATCATTAGCAATATTTAATTGAGCCTGGCTCCACCACATAATTTTTAAATTGACCAGTGCACTAAATAATTCTTTTGCATACCTGTTATTTGCACAAATATTATCGTCTGAAAAGAAAATTCCTTTTTCTATTTTGAGGAAAAAATATTTCCCGAGTAGAAACCATTTAGGAAATCTTTTTATTTCTTCAATCACTTTGGAAACAGGTTTATGTTGCATTCCCTTTCCAAAAAAAGTATGTACCAGACAAAATTCACAATTATTGGGACAACCACGAGTAGTGTTAACACTATTCATTAAATATCTTCCAGAATGCAAAAGATCATGCCTGGGTATGTCTTGTTCATCTAATTTAGTTTTATTTGTGGATTGATATATATTCTTTAGTCTGTTATTTTTGAAGTCTTCTATAAATTCAGGCCAAACATTTTCTGCTTCACCGATAATTATACTATCTGCATGTTCAAGGGCCTCATCAGCCAGCATTGTAGGATGAATGCCACCCAAAACTACTTTTACTCCTTTTTGTCTAAATTTATCTGCAATTTCATAAGCACGCTTAGCTGTATATGTTAAAGTGGTTATTCCCACTAAATCAACCTGTTTATCAAAGTTGATTGGAAGGATATTTTCATCGATAATGGTGACTTCAATATCTGAAGGAGTTAAAGCCGCAATAGTTGGTAACGCTATGGGGTACACCATAAATATTTCATTTCCCACAAGCTTACCCAATTCCTCAAAATTCCTCAAAACCCAGGCACATGTTTCAGCTGCAGGAGATATTAATTCAATTTTCATTTTTTTACTCTTTTCATTGGTCTATATAAAACTTACTAAACAATGCTCTTCAGGTTTAAAATTTCGTTAATTCTTTTGTATTTAAAAACACATAACTGTTTTCTTGAAAACATTAAATTGTTTAAAACACAAGAGGATCTTTTTTAAAGTCTCAAGTTATTAATTATCATAGCCTGTAAGATCAATATATTATGGCTGTTTTATACCTGGTTTTCCAAGACAAATATATCTCTTTTAAATAACATCCTTATCGATGTTGTTATTGATTTAGGACACTTTGTAATCGTTTTATATTATTTAAGTCTCTTCCAAACATATCAATTGTTGTTAGAGATTTTGATCCAGATTCATTTTTGATTATTTGTTTAACAAAATTCGCTAACGTTCCAGACGGTCCAATATCAATATATGTAAAGTCTCCATTTCGTTCCCAAGATTCAATTGTTGCCAGGAAGTTGATTGGCTGTCTTGTAATTTGATAATAGTAATCAACGTGAATGTCGTCATGCTTCAGCAATCTCTGATATAAAGGAGAAATAATCGGGATGGTTATTTCCAGAAAAGAAAGGCATTTTAAAAACTGCTTAAATTCATTTTCAATTGGGTCCATTCGATACGAATGAAATCCGTGACTAACGGGAAGTATTTGAGCTGAAATGTCAATTTCATCAAGAAATGACTTTATTTTTTCCAGCTTTCCATGGTCACTGGTTATTACAAAATGATTGTCGTAGTTTATGCCAGCAATCGTAGTATCAGAGAACCGTTCTGTATTTTGCTTAAAGAACTTATAGTTAGTAAGAATAGCCATCATACTCGCATTGGGAGTTAAATTTATAGTTAGCTCCGCATTCTTATGAACTAAAGCTATCGCATCTTCAAGGCTCAACACCCCAGCAACCACACTCGCCACATATTCACCCAGGCTATAACCTAATAGGTAACCAGGTTTTATCCCAAGGCTTAAAATGGTTTGATACAAGCTGTATTCAAAAATGAATATTGCCGGATGGGTATAAATTGTTTTATCAAACGGTTCAAACCTATCAGGTCTCTCCATGTAAATTATCTCTACCAGAGAGGCATGAATTAAAGGTTCATAAATTTTACTACAATAATTCATCCAGTAATGAAAATTTTCGTTTTTTTCATAAAGTTCTTTCCCCATCTGATAATACTGAGAACCTTGACCAGAAAACATAAAGACTATAGGTTTATTCATAACATAAAATTAGAAAGTACAAGCAAGCAAAGAGGAAGTTTTTCAAGCCGCCTTTTATATTGAAAAAGTTTCCTCCGTTAGATAACTGCAGGTACTTTGGTTGTAGTTTTACAAAACTGCATTTTATGAAAAAAACTCATTAAAACATACTAAAAAACGTTCTATTGAGTTGTCTAGTACCGTCTTACTTGCTGCAAGACGACTGACAAAAGGTTGATTGAAGACACCGGAAACTATCTCTATTTTAAGACAAATCAACCTCTTCAATATAATTTGAAACTGCGAGTTTCGCAGCATAACTGCCCAAAATAACTTAATTTACGTCGTTCATATTTCAGGCCTTGAAAATAATTTATTTCTTTATGATGTACGATGTTTTGCAGGTTATTGAGTATGTAGGAATATTCATGTGCATGAATATAGGCCAGAGAAGCTGTAACACTTCCATGTTCGCCGCTACCCATGTTTAATCTTGCGAAAAACCGTGTCTTCATAACGAATCATTATCTTTGTACGCAGGGATAACACCAAAGAAGGCCACTCTCTTAATCTCAGACGCTTTCAGGTCCTGAAATAGAGGATTTGTTTTATAAAGGCCTTATTAATTCTTTACTTTTAATACGTTCCTGGAAGAAAAAAGATGAGTAGCAAGCAATAATCCAGGAGTAACAAAAAGATCACTTACCAACGCTACCAACATTGCAATAGCTGCCAAATAACCAAAGCATATATTAGAAACAAAATTAGAAGAAATGAGAATACAAAAGCCGAGAGCCAAGGCGATTGAGGTAGACATAATTGGAAGTAACTCCTTTTTAAGAGTGCGAGAGATCGCTTCATCTTGATTGTTTGTATTTTTTAATTCTTTGTGAAAACGAACCATGAAATGTATGGTATCGTCAACTGCAATACCAAGTGCTATTATAGCTACGATAGAAGTAGCTGGACTCAATGGTATATGAAACCAGCCCATAATGCCAAAGTTTAAAAGGATAGGTATCATATTCGGTATCATAGCCAAAAACCCCACCCATGGGGAGAGAAAGAGGATAGAAATGATGAAAAAAATAATCACCAAGCCTAATCCCAACCCCATGATTTGACCTTTAGACATATAATCTCCAGCTTTTTTATTAAGAATATCTATACCTGTTATTTTCACCTGAACATATTTTGGAAAAAGCTGTTTGCTCATATCTTTTATTGCATCCAACTCTTTATTTACTTGCCAGGAACCTATAATATTGTGTCGGACTATGATACAAGCAGCAGAATGAGCGGAATCAAGCACACGTTCCAGATCGTCACCATCCATCAATAATAAATATTGTGAAATCAATTCCCTCGATGTCGGTATCTTAAAAAACTCCTTATCTCCATTGTTCATTTCCCTGTGCATAATCTTAACATAATCTGCAACAGAGATAGTCTTATCAAATCTTTGATTCAGATAATCCTGAAATTCTGCAATAGCAGTCATTATTTCCGGACCTGCAATTCCCCCTTCCTGGCCTGAATCGATGACAATCAACATACTTTTTCCACCAGAAATTCGATTATGTAGTTTATCTAGTTTTACTCTGATACTAGAATTTTTTTTGAAGAAATTAGTGTAATCAGCATCTGGTCTTACTTTAAACGTACCGAAAACAGCTAATATTATAACCATGGCAGTACCAATTATTATGAAGACTCTTTTGTGGACTACTATACGGCAAATAAAATCACTAATAGATCCCATTATCAAAGAAGTTTTCTTTTTCGATACTGTTGTAAAGCTTTTTGGAACTCTTGTCCATTGCAAAAAAGTAGGCACAAACAGAATTGTTACAATAAAGTTGCATATTAATCCAATGGCAGAGCAAATACCAAACTCTCTAATCATCACAATCTTATTACAAATTAAAGCAGAAAAGCCAAGAGTTGTAGTTAAAGAAGTGAGAAATATCGCCAGGCCACATTTAATGGACATATTACGAATCGCAATATGTTTTTCATTACCTGCCTTCAATTGATGATAGTATTCTGAAAGCATATGAATGTCTTCAGTGCACCCAACAACAATCAGAAGGACTGGTAAAGCATTAGATATCACATTGATTGGATATCCCACAAAAGACATAATACCAAGTGTCCACGCGACACTTATCATGCCCGTAGTTAATGGTATTATTACGGCAGATATTGTACGGAAAGAAAACCATAAAATTATGAGCGAAACGGTTATGCAAATAGGCATAAACATTCTCAAGTCATTTTCAATATATTCTGCGACTTCTACTTTTATGACTGGGAGACCGATTTGGAAGATTTCTGCATTAACTCCTTGTTTTTTTAAACGCTTGGCTTCAATGTCAATAAATTCCTGGATTTTATTTTTTATTTCATGATTATAAGAAAGATATCCTGGTGGGCTGGCTTGAATATAAGTATTGATGGCAGCTGTTTTACCATCCTTTGAGACTATATCATTGAGGAATGTCTCATTTTGTAATGCATTTTTTTTAATCTTTTCTAACTCATCTGGCCCTGAAGGTATGTAATCAATTAACTGATTTATATCCAAGTAACCTTCTCTACCAACAATTTTATTAACTGTGGTTAAACTAATGACGCGTGTAACAACTTCTACATCCTCGTCATCAATATTTAATGTTATATTACCAATCTTGTCAGATATGTTTTCTATACTTTGTAGAATCTCTTCCTGAAAAATATTGTCGCTTGTTATGCAGACAGTAACGAGAACATCATCACCAAAAATTTTTTTTACTTCCTCATAATAATCCTTATCGGGATCACCAGAAACCATCATTCCCTCACCGGAAGGGTCTATAATCAACCCAGGTAATGGAATGACAGCGAAACCAGTCAACACTAAAAGGACCGTTAAACAAATGAACGGGTGTTTGATAATTGAAGACATTAATGTTTTCAAAATTAACTCCAAGTCAAATCAATGCCACAAAAGCCCCGAATAAATAGTAAGATCTAATAATTATCATTGTACTTAATCGAAAAAATTCAGTAGTAATTATTCAATTTTGTCCTGATTTAACACCACTTGGTAACAATTTAACCAGCACTACTAAAAACACCTACCTCTTAATCTTGTATGTTTTTTCATGAACACCCATGCAACCCTACTGATAATGTTCAAGGTTTTTTCAAGTTTCGCTGAGTGAAGAAATGTTTGTCTAGGAGTGTTGTGATATCTCTTTCGATGATATTCCACCTTGTAGAATGTTTCGCCTTAATGTCTTTCATAATAGACTTTTCGGCACGCCATATATTACCTTTAACATTTACCAGCTCATCAGTAGTTAAAATCTTAAACATCTTCCCTTTCTTATTAATATATTCGCTTTTAATGGTATAGAGAATGTCTTTTCTAATGTACAGTAATCGCTTGCTGTAACCGCTATTTTTTTTCTCATTTTCTGTAGAGGGGACCGCTTCAATTACATAACAATCATGGTCATCTATTGTTTGGGCCCCTTTTAACTCATAATTATGAACAACCAGATTTTCAGGGCGCAGGTCCTCATAAGCATAATCAGTCCCCATGAATTTATTCTTTTTCCCGCTGGTCGCGATCCTTTTAACTTTCTTTAAAGCAGGTAGATATAACCACTGATCATCCTCTCTATCAGCACCTTGTTCCCATGTGAGCAAACCAACATTTTTTATGTCAGCAGGCGCTTTGAATTTAATCATGATCTTATTAAGCCCTGTATCTTCCTTAAGGACATAATTTACAATCTGTCTTTCTTTTATTTTTCCTTTTTTATTTTCAAGGGTCATTTGTACAACAGTTTTTTCAGATTGCAACTCATGCTGGTCTTTCTGCTTTTCCATAATTTCCCTACCTGTCATATCAGCATGTGTTGCCCGACAACAGACGAGTAAAGCAAGCACATAATATAACAATCTTATCATCTTCATCCTGGCTCTCCTTAAAGACTTGATTAATATTAAAAACTCTGGGTAAAAATAATCAATAACCGATCATTTTGTCTCCATCCGTGTAATGTACACCAGCCTCACCATGTACTTCAAGTTTATTAAATGTAGTTGAGAAATCAGCCCCAATTTCACGAAAATGTGGAAATACTCGAAACAGTGTGAGAGTGGAAGATCGTCCGAATAGCAGAGGTAAAAATCCTGTTCAAGACGCGCCACGCCGATCTGTTGAATACCATCATAATAACTTAACGAAACATCCCAACCGTCCACCAATGTGCTGGAACTTAATCGTACAGCAAATTGAGAGTTGTCTATATTGTTTGCCGGAAACTCTTGGCGTCCACGAATAATATTAACAATCTTAGTTATTTCTGAGGCCCAGCTGACATTATCAAAGCGTAATCTAGGAATTACAGAATATGTTGTGTTATCACCAATATTTCCGTTAATATCTAGCGTGAGATCAAATTCAAATCTATAGCAGTTTTTATCCTGTTCCACATTATGAAAATGATCAAATAAATTTAATTTAAATTTACCATTTAAGTCCAAGTCAGGTAAAAACTCTTTGATTTCTTTTCCAATAGAAACGTCATCCGCAGACATTGATGTACCGGTTGTTTCCTGTGCGAATATACCAGTTATAGCCAATAAATTTAAAAATTTAAAAAAAACCGGCACCATTAACCTATTGTTCTTGGCATTTATTGGACGCTTGCTTTTCATACCAACAGATATTCCTCGAATTTTGTCAGTATTGAGAATGCTTTAGTTAAAAGAGTATTTATATACCTTAAAAGCTTTAAATAAATTATTTCAGGTAATTGGATGTGTATAATAAAACAAATCTCATCAAAAAGCGCACTTAAAAAAAGTAAATGAAAAAGGCAGATACAATACACACAGCAAATTGTACAGAGGGAGTTGATTAGACCGCTTAAGTATACTTAAGTTATATGGATAACGAATGGTCTCGGATGAAGTAAAAAAATGTAAGTGAAAAATGTAAGTGGAGGAAAGGTGTGCCAGGATTTTATGATATTTCTCATAATTTATGTTACTCAAGTCGATTTTCTTCTTTCAACAACAGTAAAAACAGACAAGCACCAGATTAACTGGGGATTTTTTGCGATTAGGAACCAATTGTTGTTTAAAGATACGCTCGTTAAAAACCTTATTTGTTTTAGGGCTGGTTGTCCGAATATCCCAGTCCATTATAGACATAACTTAGTTATCTGTTGACTTTTACAAGGTTTATTGATAGTATGTTTCCCACCACTGGAGCTTTATTACCTATTATAACGACTACTGATCCTTTCAGTAACTTATTTTTAACAGTTGCCTGATAGCAAATTTCTCATAAGAACCACATTCTTTTGTGCATTCCGTTTTTTTACAGATATAATAGTTTTAATTATTTTCAAGAATCTATTACAATATTTGAATGAGAGCCATAATACAAAGAGTTGTATGAATATCTGATTGAAAGGTGTAGACAAAGTAATTTTATTATTGGTACAGGAGTTTTCCGTGAAACCATACAGGTTGGCCTGGTAAAGGACGGACCCTTAACTATCTTATTAAACAGCAAAAAAACATTTTAACGGAGAGATGATAGTGATCAAATATAAATGGGCTTATTTGATGTTCCTTATCTTCATTATGCCAGTCATGTATGGCTGCAGTAGTACACAAGTTACAACATTACCAACATTACCAACTTACAAACCCGAAAAACCACTACCCAATATTGATATTGTTATTCCGTATGGAGTCCGAAAAGAATTAAATCAATTCAAGATCAGACCATGGAAGTATATTGTCATCCATCATAGCGCTTCTGACAGAGGAAATGCCGTTTCTATCGACAAATATCACAAGGAAGAGAGGGGTTGGGTTAACGGCCTTGGCTATGATTTTCTCATAGGAAACGGAAACGGTTCAAGAGATGGACAGATAGAGGTGGGAGGCAGGTGGAATAAGCAGATAGACGGGGCTCACGCCGGTAATCCTGAATATAACAAATATGGTATAGGAATATGTTTAGTTGGTAATTTCGACAATGATTATCCTACAAATCAGCAGATTTCATCTCTTTTGTATTTAATAAACTATTTACAGAAACGATGTAACATTCCTAAAGAGAATATCATAATGCATAAAACTTTTCGAAAAACGGTCTGTCCAGGAAAACGTTTCCCTTATAATAAATTGATGGCTCGTTTGAAATAGGGGTTTATAGAAAATTTCACTCAGGGGCCTGAGAATAAAACGGCAATGATACCTATAAGAGACAGAAATCCTTCTGGTACTTTTCCATATATTACGATAGGAATTATTGTTATAAACGTTTTCATCTTTCTGTATGAACTCTCCTTAGGCTCGGATTTAAATAAATTTATAAATCAGTATGGTGTAGTGCCAATAAAGATAACACATTATTACCGTACTTCCAATTCAACACTTATAGAAACTTTTTTCCCTTTCATATCATCAACATTTTTACACGCAGGGTTTATTCATCTCATTGGCAACATGTGGTTTCTCTGGATATTTGGCGATAATATTGAAGACAAACTGGGACACGTTAAATATCTTGCCTTTTACATACTCTGCGGAATAATTGGATCATCTTTTCACGTTTTTTTTTACAGCAGGTCTGAAATACCATGTATAGGAGCAAGCGGAGCAATTGCAGCAGTTCTTGGCGCATATATGATCACATTTCCCCGCGCGAAGGTTATCACAATTGTACCAATATTCTTTTTCATACAAATTATAGAACTCCCAGCCATTATTGTTCTGGGTTTCTGGCTTCTTATTCAATTCTTTAATGGTACAGTATCTATAATGGCATCTAGGCCAGATAGCGGCGTGGCGTGGTGGGCACACATTGGAGGATTTATTTCAGGAATAGTACTATTTAGTATTATGCGTGTACTCTTTGTGAGAAAACCTGTTAGACGAAGCTATTAGTGTTATTATTGCTCCGCCTTATTTCGCCCGACTTTCCCAAATAGTATTGTACAGCATCAAGTCCTCTTCCTTTTTTTCCGGAAGACGTATCTGTTCTCAAAAGCGAACACAATGCAATACATGTAAGGCTCAATGCACTAGAGATAAAAAACCCTCATCAATGGGAAGCTTACTGGTTGTTATGTGAACTCCGGAATTTATTAGAGATGGATCGATTCTGGAAGGACAAGCTACTACCAGGCAGAAAAGGAACTCCTTGGCTGAATGTTATAAGAATTCCTCCTACAGATTTTTTCTGCGAAAACAGAGGTTCAGAGCTTTGTGTTCCTTCAGTGTGTAATTTGGATTATCGTATAGCAGAACTGTAGCATTCCAGGTTAAATAGGACTCAAATAATGAGAAGCAGTGGTGATTATTGTAGTTTTCGGTTTAATGTAAACTAATGCTGACAATGGAATAAAACAGATACTCTGGTGTCCGTACAATATGATATTGACAATGCTATATTGTATGTGATAATTTGTGAAATCGACTCATTTGTTACTCCTTTGTTGATGTTGTGAGGAGAACTAAGCTCAGATTGTAACAATGAGTCATTTTTATGGCAAAGCATTTGTACTCTGACCACGTACAAAGGACGTGGTTTTCTACAGCATCAATAAAATGGAAGAACTCATAATACGCCCAATTGATAAATCAGACCTGGACATAATGGACAACACATTTAAGAGTGAATTTGGACGCACTCATGCAGACGATCTTCATGATCAATCGCTGTCCATTCATACCTTTTTTGTTGCCTGGATAAATGGCAATCCAGTAGGACATGCGTTAGTCAGATGGTCGGGCCCGAGAGAAGAGACAGTACGAAAAAATCACCCGGATTGTCCTGAAATCTATCGTTTGAGAGTGTTAAAAGAGTTCCGGTCACAGGGAATTGCTACGGCAATCATCAAGAAATGCGAAAATGAAGCACTCAAAATAAACTGCCGACTCATTGGCCTTGGCACACATACAAATATTGCTGCTGAAGACAATTTATACATACGTTCAGGCTATAAATTATCAAAAGTAGGTAGCTACATCGACACGTATAAAACCAGGCTGGAAGATGGCACCGTAGATACAATTCATAAGGAAGCACAGTTTCTGATAAAGAGAATAGCACATATAAATTCTTAGATTTAAATCCAACAGTCACATCATTCTTCATCGCTCCAATTCTTTGAATAGTAACATTATTAGTTATAAACCTTTTTTAGATATTTCACTTTAAAGTCACACAAAAGTAAGATAAACCTTGAATATGTAATTCGAACTCGTCAAAAGAAACCGAAGTCTATATAGTGAAGTTATTAAACATCTAAAAGTTGGTCACTCCTCTGTTTCAAGGTGATTGCAGTAGCTGATGAGCATGATACTGTTCCTGGCAGAAATCCCCAGCACCGTGCTAATAAATTCTATCAGTAAACCAAAAAAAATAATATTTTACACGATGTAGCAGTTTGTTGGAATAACTGAGTTTATCATAGAAAATAATTGACACTTGAAAACAAACTGAATGGTTTCAATCATATTTCCGTCAGATAGAACTTGCAACCAATCCACTCCTTCCAGGGATTAACTCGTAGTGTATATCCCTTATTGGTGCAACATGATATGATTTTGCAATAACATTCATTGGCATGTATTCGTAACCCCTCGAAATCGTTGTCTTTAGAAATTGATCAAATTCATCCCTGTAGCTATTTCCCTCTACCTCTGCGTGTACGGTAATTATGTTTGGAGCATTGTCTCTCAGATAGGAAACCTGGTATTCTACCAGATTGCCAATGTCGACAAGATCAAGTCCAATCAACTCTTCTATACAAGGCTGATTTGTCGGTATCTGGAGCGTTTTGAACTCTTCACCATTCATTCTCGGATAAAACGGTAATCTGCCTCTTGTATCACTTGAATATTTCAGATTCAGTGAATCCTGGATTTTAAGACTCGTCAAATTGCAGAACCAGGCAGGGGCGGCAGTCGCTTCCGGTTCCCTACCCAGGATACTCCTGAAGGCATCAAAGGACTTTTCAAACTCTTCCCTGATCCTTTCTCCCGAAAGTCTGCCCAAGTTATCCTGCCACAACCTGTGGTCCCAGGCGTGTACACCGATTTCATGACAGTCTTTTCCGACAGAATCTACGATATGAGGCATAGATGCGGCAATTATTGGAGCCGGAAGAAGAGTACCATAAAGTATGGTTTTCACGCCATACATGCGCGGGGCTCCGGTCCTCAGCATCTTTGAAAGAAAACCCTTCTTTCTGAATATATTCCATACGGCCTTCCCGGAGTTATCAGGACCAAATGAAAGAAAGAATGTAGCCTTTATATCATACTTTTTAAGTATTTCCAATAAAACAGGCACGCCTTTTTCCATCCCCTGATATGTATCTACATCGATTTTAAGGGATATCACTCGGTTGCTCAGGCACATAACAAGCCTTTAGTCCTGCTTTCTTCTATAAAAAAATCAAGAGTTTTTTCAAGGGCAGATTCCAAACCTACCAGTGGTACCCAACCTAACAATTTCTGTGCCTTTTTTATTGAAGGTTTTCTGGTTGAGATATCCTGATACCCCTCACCGTAGTACTCATCTGAAGATACCTCAATGATCTCGGATGCGCTTACACTATACGCTTCAGATCCTGAATGATTCCTGTATAAAGCAAGCAGTATTTCAGCAAGATCCCTCATGCTGCACTCATTATGAGGGTTACCGATATTAAATATCTCACCACGGCACAATCCTTTCTTATTTTCAATAATCTTCATCAAACAATCTATCCCATCTTCAATATAGGTAAAACATCTTTTCTGCATTCCTCCGTCAACCAACCTGATCGGTTCGTTCATCACGATGTTTATGATGAATTGTGTAACCACCCTTGAACTACCCTCTTTCGCGGCATCAATGTCGTCAAGTTTTGGACCTATCCAGTTAAACGGTCTGAAAATAGTAAAATCAAGCTTGCCTTCAGTCCCGTATGCCCATATGACTCTATCGAGCAACTGCTTAGCACACGCGTAAATCCATCGCTGTTTCCTTACAGGACCGAAGACAAAATTACTGGTATCTTCAGAGAATTCAGGATCACTGTTCATACCATAAACTTCTGAAGTTGATGGAAACAGGATCCTCTTCCCGTATTTCACACAGAGCCGGACTATGCGAAGATTTTCTTCAAATCCAAGCTCAAAAACCTGAAGAGGTTCCTTTATGTAATGTGCAGGTGTTGCTATAGCAACAAGAGGGATTATCACATCACACTTCTTTACGTGATAATCTACCCACTCCTTGTGTATCGTAATATCACCTTCGATAAAGTGAAACCTTGGATTGTCGATAGAGTGCGACAATTTTGAACATGACAGGTCTATCCCATACACTTCCCAACCTGTTGATTGCATTATTTTCTTAACAAGTTTGTTACCAATAAAACCGTTTACCCCTAAAATCAGAATTTTCATTTTTTTCTCCTTTTACTAAGTGAAAATATCTCTATTATGCAGTGAATACCTTATGGCAAATTTATATCCGCCTAATTTCTCATTCTCCTTAATCTGACATCTCTTTAATAATAGTGCACCGTCTCTGGCAGCTACAATAATTCCTTTCCGGTCAAACGAAACAAGACTGCCTGGTTCTGAATACCCTTTCATTGATACCGGTTCGCACTCCCATATAATCATTTTCTGATTCCTGAAAATACAGAAAGCCCCCGGCCAGGGATGGGTTACTGCGCGGACAAGGTTGTAAATTTCAAGGTTACCTCGATTCCAGTCTATCTTCCCATCATCGGGCGTTCTTCCTCCAAAATATGAACCGATTGACAGATCCTGAGGTATTCTCTCATTTCTTTCCTCTTTTATCAGGCCCCATGCCCTATCAAGAACAACTACGGCTTTCTTCTCCATCTTCTTGTGAAGAGTGTATGAGGTATCTGTGAAGAGAATAGGGATCTTCTCCTGAGCAATAATGCCACCCGCATCTGGTTTATCAACCATATAGTGCAGAGTTACCCCTGTCTCCTTTTCCCCGTTTACGAGTACCCAGTTGACTGGACAACGGCCCCTGTATTTCGGCAGCAGTGAACCATGTAGATTTATTGCACCTAGCCTTGGAATGGAAAGTATTTCTCTCGAAATCATATTCCTGTAGTAAAATGAGAAAATAATGTCAGGAGCAAGTTCTTTTATAAAGGCTACCCATTCAGGATAGTTAATATTTCCCGGTGTATAACAGAGGATACCGGCGGAACTGGCGATTTCTGCCATCGAATCAAAAAACAGGTTCTCTTCAGGGTTGTCCTTGTGGGTAAAGACAGCAACTACGTTTTCATTCTTCCCTAAAAGGTATTCAAGGCACCTGCAGCCTATATTGTGATATCCCAGCACTATAATCTTAATAACAGATTTCCTCCTCATGGGAATATATCTTCTCAATCACAAACCTCGGCCGCTTTCTTACCTCGGCGTAAATTCGTCCTATATATTCTCCCAGAAGTCCAAATGCAAGAAATTGCGTACCCACAAAGAAAAAAAGCACGGCGAACAGCGTAAATACACCGCCAACTGCCCACTCAGCACCCATAATTATTCTCATTGCAAAGAGATATATTCCAAACCCAACTCCTGCCAGAGAAACTGCAAGTCCTAAGAACATGAGCATCCTCAACGGCCAGATCGAAAAACTTGTCATGAGGTCGAACTGAAGTGATATAAGACGCATTATGCTGTACTTGGAATCCCCTTGATTACGGGAATCATGCTTGACCTCAATTTCTGCCATATTCCTGGCATAGGACGTGGCAAGTACCGGAATAAAGGTTGAGATTTCCTTTGACGCGCACATCAACGTAACGATATTCTTCCGGTAAACCCTCAACATACAACCATAATCCTTCAGTTTAACACCCGTAATCTTCGCGGTAATCCTGTTTATTGTATAAGAGGCGCATTTTCTGAATAGAGAATCCTTACGTTTTACCCGAACAGTCGCGACTACTTCAAATCCTTCTTCCGCTTTGTTTACCAGTTTTGGGATCTCCTCAGGAGGATTTTGCAGGTCAGCATCCAGTGTCACTACTATCTCCCCTGAACTTCTCTCAAAACCGGCAAAAACCGCGGCATGCTGCCCGTAGTTCCTATTGAACTCAATTATCGTTATCTCAGGCGTCTCTTCCTGGCACTGCTTGAGCATTGCAAGCGATCTGTCCGTACTTCCGTCATCAATAAAGATAATTTCATACGTATGGTCCATTTCAGTCATAACTTTTTTGAGCCGGCCTGAAAGCTCACTGATATTATCTTCCTCGTTAAATATCGGAATTACCACTGATAGATACGGTGCTCTAATTTTCATTTAAGAATGTATCCTCATTTTTTGCATTTTGTTAATATATCCTTAATTGCAAAGACTACATCCTGCACATCAGTCTCTTTCATACAGGGATAAAGCGGCAGAGAAACGATACGTTCCGATATATATTCTGTTTCCGGAAGTAAACCATCAGGAATGGGATAATGTTTCCGATAAAACAACAGTTTGTGTGCCGCGAGAAAATGAAGTCCTGTCCCGATATTCTGCTTTTTCATTTCCTGCATAAATTCATCGCGCGTTATGCCTGCCTTGTCCCTGTCCACGATAACCGTATAGAGATGACACGCGTGTCTTACCGAGTATGAAACATAGCCAGGAAGTGTTAGCTCTCGAACATCTTTCAGCAGTTCGTCATAAAGCATTGTCAGCTTCTCGCGCCTTTCAATCATATTGTCCAGACGTTTCAATTGAGTCAGGCCTATCGCTGCCTGTATATCTGTCATATTATACTTCCACCCCGGGAGAAGGAGATCGTACCCTTCCTTCTCCGCACTGCCATAACGCTTCCATGCATCCTTATCTACTCCGTGGAATCGTAAGAGTCTAAGCCTTTCATAGGTATCTTTATCATGTGTTGTAATCATGCCGCCTTCCCCGGTAGTCATATTCTTAATGGGGTGGAAACTGAAAACGGCTATATTGTCACTTGATCCTATCCGATTCCCTTCGTATTCACTCCCTATCGCGTGTGCCGCGTCTTCAATAAGTGCTATGCCACGGCTTTTACAAACATTCCTCAGACCATTAAGGTCGCATGCCTGCCCGGCAAAATGGACGGGGATTACTGCCCTGGTCTGTTCGGTAATTGCAGCTTCAACCCAGGAGACATCGAGATTTACGGTATCCCGTTCCACATCAACAAATACCGGCCTCCCTCCGCACAGATGTATCATGTTCACGGTTGCCGGCCAGGTCAGAGACGCTGTAATTACTTCATCACCCGGTTTCAAATCAAGGAGCGCTATCGCCAGATGCAGACCTGCCGTGCATGAGGAAAGTGCAAGCGCATAAGGACTACCGACATATTCGGCAAAAGCCTTTTCAAATGCCTCTACCTTTGGACCAGAGGTTATCCATCCAGAAGAGAGAACATCAACAACAGCGTCAATTTCCTCCTGCCCAATATCCGGTCTCGAAAATGGTAGGAAAGTGTTTCTTTTCATTCTTTATCCTTTCTTGCCCTGATTACTCAATAATTTGAACTTTCTTCGTTTCCCAATAACCTCTGAGAATATAATGTAAGGAAAGATCTCCTTAAGACTGTTATAGTTTGACATATTATTACGTTTGTCCAGAACAAGCATAAAAACAGTGTTGTCCCTCTGCAAAGACTTGGCCTCTTCCAGATTATTTACCGGTATCAGTTTGCGGCCTGTATAGAATGGTACAACAGCCCTGGTAGTCTCTTCAGGTTGAAAGGCATAAATGGGTTTTCCGTTTACTGTCACTATTTCATCTAATTTCTTGCAAAATGGTTTAAAGCTTTTCCTCTCATTAATATATGGAACAAATATAAGTAGATACGATATATAAATCATGCTTAGTAATAGAGATAATCCACCTAAAGCAAACTTTCTGCTTTTAATAAACGAACGACACAGCATGACATAGCTAAACACAAGCACCGGTATTAATAACATAAACACGGTCGTATGAATAAACTCATACTTAAAAGCCAATCCGGATAAAACAGCAATGCTAATACCACAAATACATAGGATAGACCATTGACTCAATTCATAAATCCTGCTATCAGTCTTGCGTGTTTCCATAGCGCGAAACCACGAACCTGTAAGTATCGAAATGGCAGGAAATAGTGGCACAAGATAAATAGTTCGTTTTGTCCCTGCGAACGAGAGCATAAGCAGACCGGAAACAAACCATAAAACAAGAAAAAGCCTGTTTTTGTCTACAATACCTTTACGGTATGCATAGAAGAATACGGCAGGTGTCAAAATGCTCCACGGTGCAAACGCACGCCAAAAGACATTCACATAATAATAGAATGGTTTTACATGCCCCCCAGAATATCCAGCACCAACGCCCGGTATAATACGCTGAAGGTTATTATGAACAAGAAAAGTGCTGATATGTTCCCATGAACCCTCTTTCCAGAGAAACCAGAACCAGAGACTAATACTGGAACCAACGATAAGAAAGCCGATCCATAGCCTGGCTTTTTTAATCTCATGCCAGTCCCTTCTCCATAAAATCCAACATATGAAAAGTAAGACGGGGAATGCAGTCCCGATAAACCCTTTAGCAAAAAAAGACCCGGTAGCGAAGAGGTAACAGATTAAATAATAACCATCTTTTTTGCCGCTCTCAGCTGTTAATGCAAGGTATAACCAGTAAACGGTCCCTGTTACAAAAAACACAAGAGAGGTATCCACAAGTGATTTGTGATTAATATAAAAAAATTCAGCGCTTAAGGAAAGTACCATACAGGACCACAAGGCAGTTTGCCTGCCATACATCCTTACGGCAAGGAGATAGGTAAATACAAGAGTGCCAATTCCGAAAAAAACGGATGGTATTCTTGCCGCGCTTGCCGAATGACCTCCAAAAATTTTGTAGGAAAGAGCCACGCACCAGAAATAGAGAGGAGGTTTCTCCATAAACGGCTCACCATTCAACCGTGGGACGGCAAGCGAGGAGCCCTCATCAAAGAACTCCCGAGCTATTTCGGCAACCCGGGGCTCATCGGCAGTCCAGAGATCATGATCAAAGATCCCCACAAACGACACTGCCGTGATTACGGCTATAAACCAGTATCTTGAACAAAGTGATTTAAATTTTAATTCCTGCATAACCTTTTGTAATCCCAATGGATGAATGGAGCATAATCTAAAAAGTCAAAATGTAATCTTTCCGGTAATATACCGACTCATACATTAAGCAAAGATGAGGAAATCATTAAATATTATTCATGAATCAATTATTAAGAAATGGTAATGTTTTTCTGCAAACAAGATTAATATCACAACTGAATTTAATAAACTGCGAACCAGCAACCGTTCCATGTCGCTTGATATCCGGGTTCAGGCCAGGAAACACCGGATCTGCTTTTCGTGGATTCCTTTATAATAATAGCTACCTGTCGGTTGCCACGTTCGTTCAACCACTTTTTCAGATCAACCGTATCGATAAATCGACCGGCGCTGTCCGGATAGGATAATCCGTAACGCAGTTCACCAGCACGCATAAACAGATATACATCATCACGCTTGTAAGCGTAACAGACCGGCTGCACAGATCGTGAGTCTGCGACCAGGATGGTGTTCGTGGTTATATGATCCTGCTGTGAATGCAGGAAAGTGGACATTCCCGTTTTAACGGAATGCTCAATCGGTACAGCAAATGGAAACGCCAGCATTATAATAATCGCAGGCAGGCCGTGCATAAACGTCTTTCGCAGTCCGTTTTGCATGCGCAGGGTTATCAACAAGACCACAAAACACACTACCGCCGCACAAACGCAGTACCATAGTTTATAATCCTCTCCGGAACCATAAATCTTCCTGTGCAAATCTGGTGTAAAGACAGTAGAGAGCAGAGCTACAACCATAAGGCCCGTTAACACGTTCAATAAGAGAGAACAATATTTGAACATTCCTCCCATTCCCTTCCTGAAATATTCAGTAAGTCCAATCCCAAGAAGCACAGCCAGCGGAGGGAAACAGGGAAGGACATAGGTAATCGTCTTTCCTGACGAGATCGAAAAGAACACAAGCGGTAGAATCATCCAGCATACGCAGAAACGAATTAGCGGCTTACGGAGAAGTTCGCCGTTCCATCGAACCAGGACCACTGGAATAAACAGCAACCAGGGCAACGAACCATCAAGGAAAAACGGAATCAGAAACCAGAATGGTTTCTCATGCATGCCGGAGTCCGCCGAGAAAAAGCGTTGAACATGTTCCACCCAGAAAAAATAACGCCAGAAATCCGGTTCTCGTGAGGCAATCATAAAGCACCACGGCAGCGCTACGACTATGGCTCCCAGCAGAGGAAGCCATGGTACAGTAAAAATCACACGCCAGCGTCTCTCCCACAATAAAAACGGGACCATAATCACTGTCGGTACAATAATAACAAGAAAGCCTTTTGTCATGAATGCGGCACCGCAGAAGACCCCGCAGAGCAACAACCACCGGTTCCGCTTCTTCCCGGTATCGTTGGCGCCAGCCACAAAGAAACAACTCAGCATGGCGGTAAGAAAAAAAGTAAGCAGGTTATCCGGCACACAGAAAGTGCCCACACCGTAGACCCCAACAAAAGTCATATAGATAAAGGCAGCCAGCAGCGCAGTTCGATCACACTTGTAAAAGCGCCTGACCATCAAGAAGATTGTCAGGGCCGTCAGCCCAACAGCAAGAGCGGATGGAAAACGGATGGCAAAACCATTATCTCCGAACAGAGCCATGGATTCGGAATTCAGCCAGTATCCGAGCACAGGTTTCTCAAAATAGCGCAACCCGTTCAACCTGGGAACGATAAAATCTTTAGTATCCAGCATTTCCCGGGATATCTCTCCGTATCGCGCTTCATCAGGGACAGCCACAGGACGCACATTCATTGGAGCTATGTACAACAGAAGAAACAGAATTGATAAACCGATCACTCCTTTTTTTAATACGGTAATAGTGTGTATTTTTTTACAGGTAAAAAGCGTAATACCATCGAACCTTTTGGAGTTTGGAGACATTCTCGGACCTCGATAAAATCAGGGCAGAGAATAAATGGTTGGATGAGAGATACAGAGAGATGTGCTTTCGAACTTTCACGCTTTTTGATCAAGTCATTACATAAGGCATCTTTCTGGCTTTCCTTCTGTAGCTGAGGTTAGTCCCGATACGGTAAGCAAGGCCTCGTGGGCTACGCAGGCTTCTTCTGAGAACATTTTTCATCTCATAGGTTTTATGAAAAATCCACCAGTACCCCTCCTGCAGTTCCCTCTCCGTCATTTTTGCCGGTTTAAAGACTACCTCGCCGGTATGGTATTTTGACCAATCGTGGTCAGTAATTCTGTCATCCTTAACCATGTCATCGTACAGTTTCGTGCCGGGGAATGGCGTCAGTATATGGAACTGGGCGGCGTCAATCTTGTTTTCCATTATGAAATTATAGGTCTTTTCAAAAACATCAGGGCCATCTCCATCAAGTCCGAAAATAAAACTGCCAACGATATTAATCCCGACACCATGAATCCTTTTAATAGCCTCTCTGTAGCCATCGGGCGAATTCCACGATTTGCTGATTTTTCTTAGATTTTCGTCTGATAATGTTTCGAACCCTATAAAGGCATACCTGCCGCCGCTTTTTGCGTATAACGAAAGCAGCTCATCATCTTTAGCAAAATTCAGCGTTGTCTGGCCGCCCCATTTACGATTTAAAGGAATCAGTTCTTTAAAAAGCTTTTTGGAAAAAACGGCCCGCCCGGTGATGTTATCATCGATAAAAAAGAACTCTTTCGTGTCAAGCCCTTTGATCTCTTCTATAACCTCTTCCACTGGTCTTGTCCTGAACTCCTGTCCAAAAAAGGCGGTAACGGTACAAAACTCACAATTAAAGGGACATCCACGTGTAGCCTGAACGGAATAAAAAGATGAATACATACTGCTGTCCAGCAGATCTCTGCGGGGAATAGCCATACCAGACATCTCTATTTTTATTAACACTCTCTTCATTATGAGAAAATCGATCGATAGATAGATATATGACGGTAAGCAGATGATGTAAAAAATAGATTCAGAATATAATCTAATCAACAGATGGATAATACAAAATGAAATGGTAAAGATTTAATTACTAAATTAATAGATATGAAATTCTATTGACTTGAAACTTGAGATGAAGCGGGAAAGAGTATCATTAAGTCTCAGACTGGTTTAGTAATGACTTTGCGTGCCCTCGAAGCTTCCAGTACATAACCGGCATGACAAACAGGTTGAGTAGAATTGAACTTATCAGTCCGCCAACAATGACTATTGCCATCGGATGTTCAATCTCCTGACCGGGTAAATTGCCTCCTATGATTATCGGCAAGAGCGCTAAACCAGTCGTCAAGGTCGTCATAAGTATAGGCACCAGTCGTTCCGTTGCACCACGCACAATCAGGTTGATATCAAAAGGTTGGTTCTCCTGTACCTCCAGATTATTATAGTGGCTGATAAGCATGATGCTGTTCCTGGCGGAGATTCCCAGTACCGCGATAAATCCTATCAATGAACCAAGGGAAAGCACTCCACCACCCAGGAACGCGGCCACGACACCGCCAATTAAGGCGAATGGAAGACCCAGAAACACGAGAAGAGCAAGTCTGACAGAGCCAAAACTCACATGCAGAATCAGGAAAATACCGATAACGGACATTATTGAGAGTATGATAATGCGGTTTCTCGATGATTCCTGTGCCGCGTATTCTCCAAGGACCTCAGGATGGTAACCACTGTTGAATGGGATGTCATCCACCCTATTTCTAATATCACGCTCCACACTACCCAGATCGCGATCCCGTACATTACAGGTAACCTCCGTATAACGCGATGCCGATTCACGGGTAATCTTGTTCGGTACAGGAGCAACAAAAACATCCGCTACTTCGTTCAATGGAACGATGCCGCCTGTAGGTGTTTCAATTCTCAGAGAACGAAGAGCATCAAGACTGTTACGAACCTGAGGAGCGCCCCAAACGACTACATCGAAAATATTCTGGTCTTCATAAAACTCCCCCACTTTCACCCCATTCATCAGCAATGCAACAGCATTGCGGACCATACCACCGTTTAACCCGAAATGCACAGCAGCATCCGGTCGGTAATGTACCTCAACCTGTGGGACAAGGATCTGCGGTTTCACTTTCAAATCAGCAACGCCTCTTACATCAGAAATTGATGTTCTGACGTCTTCAGCTTTTTCGCGCAGGATTTCGAGATTCTCACCATATATACGCACGACAATTGTCGCGCTGGATCCGGTAAGCACCTCCTTGATTCTCTCTCGCAGATACGTAAGCAGGTCCCGGTACAGTCCCGGATAACCGTCTACTACTTCCTGTATTTTTGCAACGGTCGTGTCGTAGTCTACATCAGGGTCAATACTGATCCATAGTTCTGCAAAGTTCGGACCTACCACCTCATCGGCAACCTCTGATCTGCCGATGTGCGAGCCAAAATTACGCACGCCAGGAATGGCTCGAAGCTCTTTACTTACTCGGGTGGTTATGCGCTCCATCGCCTGTAGTGAAGTCCCCGGTTTTCCAACCCAGTGCATCAGGAAGTCGTGCTCCTTGAAATTCGGAAGAAATTCCTCGCCGAGGAAGGTAACTGAAACTGCTGCCAGGATGAAAGCACCTGCCAGAAAAGAGATGACACGCTTCGGCCTCATAATCAAAGGCGGCAGCATTGCCCGGTAACGTGCTTTCAGCCATCTTACGAATGAGGGCTCCCGGCGATGAGATGCCCCCGGCAAAAGGATTAGTGACAATGCGGGCGTAAGGGTAAGAGCAACCAGCAGAGACGACATGATAGCCAGTATGTAGGAGAAAGCAAGCGGGCTGAAGAATGAACCCGCCAGTCCCTCAAGGAAGAAAACAGGAATCAGCACCAGTACAACGATTACACTTCCATATACAACAGCGCTGCGTACCTCCATTGAAGCGTTCAGCACGACCTTGAATGCCGATTCAGGATTACCGGCTTCGCGGTTGAGACGGAGTCTGCGCATGATATTTTCTACATCAATAACGGCATCGTCAACCAGCTCTCCGAGCGCTATAACCAGCCCGGCAAGAACCATGGTATTAATAGTTCCCCCGCGATAGTGAAGGACCAGTGCGGCTATCACCAGTGAAGTCGGAATTGCCAGAACGCTGATCAGGGCAGTGCGCCAGTCATTGAGAAAAAAAGCCAGTACGATTATTACAAGGACACAGCCGATAAGTAGTGATCGGTTAAGATTATGGAGTGACATTTCAATAAATGTTGCCGGACGAAAAATTGTAGAATCCATTTCAATGTCCTTAATACCCGGCCTGAGAGCCTCCAGTACTTCTTCAATCTTACGCGTTACTTCAAGTGTATTCCCCCACGGCTGTTTTTCAACAATTAGTAGTAAACCCGGCCCTTCATTTATAACCGAGTCACCAATAGGTGGCGGAAAACCTTCTGTCAGCTCCGCCAGATCACCCAGCTTGATAGCAACTCCATTACGAAAAGCAACCGGCACATGTGAAAGATCTTCAGGTGATTTAAGAGACAGAACATTTGTGACTGCAAGACGCTGATTGGGCGTGTCGATAAATCCACCGCCTCCGATTGCTGTAGCATCACGAACAGACTGTACTACGTCATTTGTAGTAACTCCATGGGTATACAGATTGTCAGGGTCTATGAGTACCTGAATCTGACGGTCTCGCTGTCCCCAGATGGCAACATTCGCCACGCCCGGAATGGCCATAAGCCGAGGCCTGATCGTCCATTTCGCGACTGTTGTCATTTCCTTCTGTGACAGTTTTTGAGAGGAAAGACCTATCTTGAGGACTCTGCTGGTGGACGATAGTGGAGAAAGGATGACCGGAGCTTTTACCACAGAGGGCAATCTTTCTGCAAGCTGAACCAGCCGCTCCTGAACGAGCTGCCGGGCCTGCATGACATCGGTACCCTCTTTAAAATAAAGTACTACCGAGGAGAGACCAAGCACAGATTTTGAACGAACTTTTTTCAACCATGAGACACCGTTAACAGCGCTCTCAACAGGTATGGTAATCAGGGTCTCAACCTCTGACGTTGAAAGTCCGGGGCCTTCTGTCTGTATCTCTACAAGGGGAGGTGCAAATTCAGGAAATACGTCAAAGGAGCTTCGTTTGCTCACCGTATGTGAACCGGCAATCAACAACACCATGGTCACTACAACAATGGAAACACGCAGACGCAGAGATGTAGACACCAGCCACCTTATCATTTACCACCCCCAAATTCTGTTCCGAATAGCTCTGTAACTGCTGTAATGACAATCTCATCATCTTTATTAACACCACGTGTTACGACTGCATAACCATCAATAACACCGGATACTTCAACCCGTTGCCTTGAGTATGTATACCTGGCAGTTTTCAAATAAACCCAGCTCCCTCCATGTATGTCGTACATTATTGCGGACCAGGGGACAGCAATTCTATTGCCGGAACCCAGTTTCGTCAGTGAAACACTCACCTTCTGTCCCGTGCGAAAGAGACCATCCGGATTCGATATCTCAAAGAAAAGATCTGACGATACGCTGTTAGGATCACTGAGTAACGGACCATTTACGGGCTTTGCATTATAAACATTTTTATTACGTACGTTCCCAAGAGGTTGAATAATCGCATCCTTTTCCTGATCTACCGTTACCATATCACCAACATAAACAGGTACACGTACCCAGACAGGGTCCTGGCTGACAACCTCAAACAGGAGAGTTGACGCAGAAACGGCTTGTCCCGGTGCAACATGAATACGCTGTATCACACCGTCAACAGGTGACTTCAAAACAAAAGTGGAAAGCCCTTCCGTAGCTGATTCCATCCCTGTACCGTCCAGGAGATGCAGCCGTGCCTCAGCCGCCTTGAGGGACGCCCTTGCGGCAGCCAGTCCGGCCTGTGCCTCCAGATAAATCTTCCTGCTGGTTGCCTTATCCTGCAAAAGAAGTTTTGCACGATCTGCCTGAGCTTGTGCAACCTCTAATTGTACCTTTTTTACTTCGACCGCTTCACGAACACCCGCGATATCTTTCTCCGGTGTGAGCAATAACAGGTTCAGGATAGCCTGACCTTTTTTGACCTGAGTTCCTGCCGGTAGCAACTCATCACTGTTTATACCGTAAACAGTTCCCGCCATTGGCGCGGCAATCCTGGCTTGATGACCGGGAAGTGACATTATTTCTCCACCGAGTCTTAACGTGTTCCGTATAATTTGGTAATCCGCGACAGTGGTTTCTACTCCCAGACGTTGTTCTGCCGTCGGAGAAAGAATAACAGTTGTAAGCTCTGACTCTTTGACACCATTATTCACCTTTGCCGGTTTATCTGATTTCCCTTCAGAAAGGTTATTCTTACTGAAAACACAAATAAGTATAAGAGAGAACAACAAAATAAATTTACCGGTATACGTTTGAATATATTTTGAACTTCCGTGCACATTAATCTCCTTTGTTTGTAAAGTAATGACATCTGTCAGTCCCGCAGTCTTAAGTTGCAGATTCCCATTTTCATGGGAATGACAATTTTGCTAAAATCTAATGCATAAATTGTAGGGTTCATTTCCCCGCTTGAATGACGAGTCGGGCAGGCCAAAAAAGCCTCAAAAAGGGGCTGTATGGGAAACAGCCCCTACCGTTTCTGTTTTCAACATTTTCTGTTTAAATCCTACACTATGTCTGAGTTGTGCTGAAGCCCTGCGCAGTTCTGCTGTTGATTCTGCCTCTCTCAAGCGTGAATCCAGGAGCTGACGTTTAAATCCAAGATAATCCTGATAGGTAATTTCACCAACAGAGTATCTTTTCTCTGCTATCTCTACAGCAGTAATGGAAGATGACAATAAACCGGAACGCAGAATTTTTAATGCATTCTGTGCCGAAAGATAATTTATATACGCTTCACGCACCTTTAGGGCTATTTCCTGCTTTACCGCCACATACTGTTTTGCTGCCTTTTCCAATTGTGCTTTAGAGCGTGAAACCTTTCCATTATTCCTGTTAAAAATTGGCAGTTCAAACCATGCCCCCGGCCCAAATTCCGAGCCGCTCCTGCCTCTTTCATTAAAATCCATAATGGCAGTAAAATTGAAGATTTTTGATCGTTCCCATCCCAGACGTTTGCCTGCTTCCTCAATAGCAATCTCTGCAGCACGTAAATCAGGACGTGCTGCATATGCTGAGGTGATAAGCTGTTCAAGGTTTATATCCCATTCGCTATCTATCTGTATTGGTTCCAGCTTGATTGTCTTTTCCTCCTGCTCCAGTCCAAGAAGTGTTCTCAGTTTTGCATCTAAAAGTTCAGCATCACGAATAGTATTAACTAAATCTCTCTCTTTGCGAGCCGCTTCAAGTTCAAATACTGACTCGTCCAGTCCACTTATATCACCGGCACGCAGACGAGCCTGTGCAATAGTAAGGATTTCCCCATTAAGTACCGTCTCTTTTTTTGCAATATTCACCCGCTCCTGTGAGAATATTAGATTTGTATAGGTTAACATGACGTCACGAACGAGGTTAAGACCATTCTGGACCAGGTTTTCAGCTACGCGTTCAGCGCTCAACCTGGCTGCAGATACACGACACGGTCTCTGCCATAGTGACTCTATCGGCATAAATATAGTGGTTTCCATCTGTTTTGGCCCTGCCGGGAAAAACATTGAAAATACCGGATTACTGATCATACCCGCCTCTATCAGATCTGCCCGTGAGAAACCAAGATCGGTAAGATCAGACTGAAATTTTGCATTATTCCATAAGGCAATGGCAACCGCTTCATCCTCTGTCAAGCCGTCTATAAGCGAAATATTATCCGGTAGCCTTACATCTTCCGCTTTTTCGTCTGATGCAAGATTATGCCCGGTACGTCTGCTGATAGAATCAGATACGTATGCACGATCATGTGTTAAATGCGCGAAACAGCCAACTGATATCAGAACAACCGGAAAAAGGAAAAAATAGTAAAGGGTTTTCAGACACATGGTTTATCAATGATAAGAAGTTTTAATATTTTCATAATTTATAACGTTTATATATTAATATACATTAAGGCATGATGAAGGGAAGATGAAGAAATGTTAATGTTGCAGGTTTATTGGTATACGGTAACCGTGTTGTAATCACGACATCAGACATCCTTCGACTCCCCGTCCGATCCGGCACGGGCGGGCGCTCAGAAGATGACGTCACTTAGAACGGTTTCCTGCAGGTTCAATCATGCTGATTGAACCTAAACGTTTCGGTTCAGGCTACAACCCTGAACCAGCCAGAGAACATTTGGATCAGGCATCCAAACGAATGCACACTGTTATGAGATGATTTGACTATCAAATCCGATTGGACATCCTACTGCTTTTGTAAGGTTCCTTGAAAATTTAGATACATTTTCAGAAAGGATGTTTAGTTTGTCGTTTGGATAATTGTTGTGAGTGTAAAGTATAATAGATGAATGGAATTTTGACTCCCCTTCAATTGTTGAATTTTCTATTGCATCACACTGAAGAGAAATATAATTGAAGGAATCTCCGGTCAAATTTTCATTTATTTTTTTGAACTGAGACCAAAGGTTAATTTCTGCATTATAATACAATACAAATAGAGCAATTGAGGTATTGTCTTCTTTTACTTTTCGGATTATTTTGTCCAATATTTTTTTGTTTATATTTTCAAGATCATAAAATGGATCAATTAATATCAGTGCATGTTTGCTTCTATCGATGCTGCCTTGAAGGATAGACAACCCGTCTTCCAGATTAAACCCTCTCAATCTGATCAGATTTAACCCGCTAGCTTCAAGATCCTGCCTGGCAGCACTATCGCTGTCTGACGAGAAAACTGTGATTTTATTTTCATATTGCTTACTGATTTGAGATACGATATGCCCACTACCAAGATATTTTTCCGAATGTATTGATTGAACCTCTTTCAATGGACATGCCTCAAGAGTCTTTATCCTTTTAGAAACAGCATCATGAACCGGTTCCTGCCAGGGACGCCCACCAAAAGGGTCATAATAGGTAAGACTATGGGGAATTTCTCTGCAATGCCAGTCCGTAAATTCAGCTAAAAGGCCATGTTTTATTAAGTCACCTCCATTGCCCATAGTATAAGGAAGCGGATGGGCTATTAACTCAAATTTTTCCATTATCTTGTTGATAAAAAATAGTGTATTCAGGAATTTATAAGATTTTTGGGAAGTATAACGTCAAAGGTGCTTCCCACACCAATGTCACTTCTTACCTCTATTCTCCCTTTATGAAATTCAACAATATTTTTGCTGATACTAAGACCGAGACCGGAACCTCCCGTCTCTCCTGACCGTGAAGTGTCTACACGGAAACAACGGTCAAAAATCTTTCTGAGACTCTCTTCAGTAATACCGACTCCCGTATCCGTTATGCTGACAATAACATCATCGTTCCTATCTTCCAGAGAAATGTACACGCGACCACCGGGTGAAGTGTATTTGATGGCGTTGTCCAGCAGATTCGCAAACACACGCCGCAACATAATCTTATCTCCGTTGATTTCCACTTCCGGAAATTCCTTATTTGATAATACTATATTCTTTGTATCTGATACCGGACTGAATTTCCTTTGAATTTCCTTCAACGTATTGCCCAGGTTGAATGATTTCAGATGTAAGATATTTGAACCTGAATCTGATCTTGAGAGTTCCATTAAATCACTGATTGTCCTGGTTATTCTTTCTAATGACACTAAACTGTGATAGAGTAATTTACGATACTCTGCTGCTGTCCTATCCTTTGACAGCATGACTTCAATTCCTGTTTTAAGAGAAGCAACAGGTGTCCTGAGTTCGTGAGAAACATCCGCTGTAAACTGAGCAATCTTTGTGAAAGACTCCTCAATCCTGTCCAGCATGATATTTATGGTATGTGCCAGTTCATCCACTTCATCTCCCGTATGAGAAGAAAAAATTCTCCTTTTCATGTCTGATCCGGTTATCTGCCGTGCGGTTTCAGTCATTTTTGTTATCGGAGACAAATTCTTCCTGGAAATCAACCAACCTCCGATAATACTCAATATAATGAGTATCGGCGCTGACATTAGAAAATTTTCTTCCATGTTTTCTACTGATTTATATGAGAGTCTCATATAAATACCCACCTGAAGAATATACTTACAGGAATTACCAATCACTACAGGTCTTGTTATTAAGCGGTAGGGAGATCTTAAACCTTCAACCCATATCTTTTCTAACGTCTGTTCTCCTTGTACCATTTTTCCCATTTTATCAGCAGAAATCTCTAAATCCGGAAAAAAGAAATTCTCTGAGCCGATAAAAGAACTCTGTTCTATATCATACAATCTTATTGATGTCCTAAGATACCTCTTACTAGAGGACTTTATCTCTATTAGTTTTAATAAATCATTCGTAGTGTAACTGTTATTTTTAATACTTTGAACGATAAATTCGCTTTCATCAAATAATATGCGATCGGTTTCCTTATTAAGCGTATGTGTTAATCTATAATACAAAAAAGAGCCTAAAACAAGCAGCATTAATAGAACCGACACTGAATACCATAAAGCGATCCTGACGCCGATTGTATTGAATAATCTAATCCGGCTCTTCGATGACATATCCAGCTCCCCTTTGTGTGTGTATGAGATTTATATCAAAGTGCTTATCAATCTTACTTCTCAGCTTGGCGATATGAACGTCCACGACATTACTGAAACTCTCAAAATTTGAATCCCATACATGTTCTGAAATCATCGTCCGGGTAACTACCTGTCCCGCATGCTGCATCAAATATTCCAGGAGGGAAAATTCAATAGGTGACATCTCTATCTTTTTCTTTCCCCTGAATACCTTTCTGGTAAGCGGGTCAAGGGTCAGATCACCCACTGTTAATTCTGACGATGTCTTGTGGCTACCTCTTCGCAGACAGACACGAACACGGGCCAGCAGTTCATGAAAGGAGAAAGGCTTGACGATGTAGTCATCAGCCCCAATATTTAACCCTTCAACCCTGTCTGCTATTGAATCTTTTGCTGTAAGGAAGATCACCGGCGTAATGATCCCGGCGCTTCGAACCTCTTTAAGTATTGTTTTTCCATCATGCTCCGGCAACATAATGTCCAGTATCAAAAGATCATAGACCTCATGTGTCGCCAGATGCAGACCATCCGTACCATTAAGAGCAATGTCCACTACATAAGAGCTCTCTTCCAGCCCCTTTTTCAGGTATCTGGCCATCTTCTCTTCATCTTCAACAATCAGGATTCTCATATTTAAATTATTGTAATTGTGACAAAAGATTATCCTTCGACTCCTCGTCCGATCCGGCACGGGAGGGCATTCAGGATGACGTCCCACTCCACCTAACAGGTGAGCAAAGTCGAAGTATTATCAATATCCAAAACCATCATACTATTTATACATTACAAAACAAACATTAAGACAAGATGAATGAGAGATTAAAAAATGTTAATGAAGCGGTTTTGTAGTTGTTTTGTTTTGTTCATTTCTCTGATACCCTAAAATATCGATACATGTCTGCACCACTTTCTCCGGTGTTATCATGGTCATACAGCGGCGATCCGTGGGACACGTCTTGAGCTGACATGGTGAACAATCGATATCTTCTCTTATCACCTTACCTGTCTCATATTCTGAATCAGTATACATGGGATTATTAGGGCCCATCAGTACGACAACAGGCCGGTTCAAGGCTACCGCGTAATGCCTTGGCCCCGAGTCCAGCGCTATCAAGAGCATGCATCGTTTAACGATTACCTTAAACAGATCAAGAGAGATTGATGCACGCGAAAGGTTGATCAGACCCTTCCTGGAATATTTTTCAATCTCATCAGCAAGTCCGGTTTCACCCGGACCGCAAGTCAGGACGATATTGCAGTCAACAACTTCCTTTAACAAATCTGCTGTCCTTGCAAATCCCTCAGCCGTCCAGAGTTTTGAGGAGCCGTAAGATGCTCCAGGGTTCATCAGGATGAACGGCTTCTTATCAATTTTGTATTCTTTTAATAACTCTCCTGCTTTCGTTTCACATTCTCCGGAAATAAGCAGTTCCGGTTTTCCGGACTCCACCTTGCATCCAAGTTGAGAACACAGCTTTAAATAGTAATCACCCATATATGTTGGCAGAAATTTTCCATTCTCACTCAGTCTCTCTATACCGTCAGTCAACAGGAAGGAACGAGAGTCTCTTTTATAACCAACGCGCCTCTTTACCCCCCCTAACCAAACCATCAGAGCTGAACTGAATGAATTAGGAAATAAAAAACCCAAATCGAATTGTTCCGTCCTGATTTTTTTGATCAATCCCAGATATGCTTTCGCATTGCCGCTTTTACTCTTTCCCGCCTTGGGTTCCAGTTCAATAACTTCATCAAACCAGGAAGAGCCGTCAATTATGCCCCGTAAATTTTTTTTGATCAGTAACGTTATTTGCGAATCAGCAAAATTTTCCCGGATACACCTGAAGGCGGGAGTTGCCATCACAACGTCACCAACCCAATTTGGAGCCCTTACCAGTATCTTCTTTGCCTTAATTATCTGTTCCATTTTGAATTAATTCCTGAAATATCTTCAGCATCCTCGGTGCGTTTGCCTTGAGTGAATAATGCTCAATAACTCTCTCTCTTCCTGCCATTCCCATTTTCTCTCGAAGCTCATTGTCATTTATAAGGATTTCAAGTTTTTCTATCCACTCATCCTTTGTGTTTGCCCAGAAACCGTGCACTCCGTCCTCAACGATTTCCCTGTTGATCCCTGCAGGACTGCAGACTACCGGAACACCCACAGCAAGGCACTGTAATATTTTCAGCCCACATTTACCATGTGACCATGGATCGTCCATGAGCGGCATCAGACCAATATCAAAACTTTGAATGTCTGCGACCTCATCTTTCTCTGTCCATTGTTTTTTCTCCACAACGATATTCTCACAATCGAAAAACGTATCACAGACAATCTTCAATCTTAATTTCTCATTCCTTTTGCCGAGAGTTCCAAATATAGGTTTCATCTTCTTCAGATAATGGATGCTTCCGTGGGCGCCAATCCAACCCAGAGTAACGTCATCATTTTTCTCAGGATATCTCTTTTGCGGATAAAAAGAGATGTCTATGGGAGACGGTATAATGGTAACATTGCGTGTATAGGAAGTTGTATTCTCCTGTAAAAATCCATTTCCTGCTATAACGTGATCTGAAGCGTTAACCATATTCTTGAACATTTTGACACGCGTTTTTGATGTATGATTGATATACTTAGAATTTCGGTGCATTACAGAATCATCAAAATCGTAAACAATTTTTCTCGCGTTTTTCCTGATAAGCTTAAGCCAGAAAACGGAAAATCTCTTTCGCTGTATAAACAGAATATCGTATTGGTCTACACTCTTGAATACTTTCAGTTTGGCAAAGAATCCTTTCGGAAAACGCTGCACAGTTGCCTCTACTCCATTATCCCTGAGATATGTCATATATTGGAGCACCCTGTACCTGCTTGCCGCCACATCAAGACCTTGAACTAAGAACAGTATCTTCATAAACTTACCCCCTCACCCGTCCCTCTCCCCCTGTGGAGAGGGTTATAATGAGAGAACAACATTTCCTTCTCTTGTTACCCACCAGTATGAAATCACCCTCCCGGATAGACTGTTCGGGCAAGCTTCGCAATAAAATCAAAAATTACCCCTAAAATGTTTGGTTTTCCAATTTATTTCGAGAAGCTACTTCGTTAAATATTTTGATAATTTCATCACAGTTTTTCTCTGCAGGATACTTTTCAGCTTTTTCCCGCGCAGAAATGGAAGCCTTTTGTCGAAATTCATCATCAAAAAACAGGCTTATCTTCTCAGCCAGTTCCCTGTGGTCCTCCGGTCTCTTCATAACAAAGCCTTCCCTGCCATCTTCCATTACACCGCTTGCGCCATCATATTTTGTCGTAATCACCGGCAGTCCGCTTGCAAGGGACTCAGTTACCACCAGAGAACATGAATCAAAAAATGTAGGATGTACATAAAGATCTGACGCCGCGTAATATTTCTCTATCCCACCTACATGCCCTAAGAACATCAGGTTCTCCTGACAATCCAGTTTTTTTGCCAGTTTACGGTATGGAGTATCATTACCTCTTCCTATTATTAAGGCTTTAAAGTCCTTTCCGGATTTTTTAAGCTCTCCCAGTGACATTATCAACGTCGAGAGCCCCTTCAGCCTGAAGTTATTACTGATATACAAAATAATAAATTCTTCACCAAGAGAAAGTTTTGATCTTATAACAGCTCGGTATTCCTTTTTATTGTCCGGATTGAACCTCCGGAGGTCTACACCATTATAGACTACATCTATTTTGTGAGGATCTATATCATGATACCTGATAATATCATTCTTTATCATATCTGATATTGCGATGATCCTGGAGACACCTTTACCCGTATACTGTTTTCTATCCAGCCACAAAATATAATTTTGTCTGAAGCTGAAAAATGTTATTATACGTTTCAGCAGTCTTAAATAAGGACATCTTACTGACAACAAATCCTGTTTCAGCCATGCTTTTTCAACGCCACAGTGTGGATTGAAAACATTCATTCCCAGCGCTCTGCCTACAACGTGTACAATATCAAAATCATATTTAGCCATCTCCCTCCGACCGTTTACAACAAATGAAACATCTTTAAGGAATTTAGGATACCTTATTGATGGGATTGTGTGATAGTGTATCTTCTTATTATTGCTTTCCCATTTACTGGCAAAAACATGTACTTCATGACCCCTCTCTACAAGCTGGTTTGCAAAATTGGCAAGATATCCTTCTCCACCTCCTTTTGTTGGCAAATACTTATAGATATTTAAGGCAATTTTCATTGGCTTTACATAGGGTAAACTGTTATGGCGTGTTTACGTTTTGAAAATCTTGCTGCTGGTAAAACGTCTGTAAAACGGTAAATAATTACGCGCTTCTTTTTGATATCTCTTTGACTCTTCCAATCTTCCTTGACTATGGAGGCCTTCCGCGACCTTTAAACTGTACCTGGCAATCCTTTTCCTTAGTATCTTTTTCTCTACCCCGTCAAGGTCCGTAAAATTATTATAAACCTTTTTGTAGACGCCAAGATTTTCATTATCAAAAAGGAAATCATCTTTTGACGCATTAGTATCGTGTACCCTGTACCTTGTAAGCCCTTGATCAACAAATCCGCATTGGAATTTTTTTGCTATCCGTAAGAACATGTCATACTCGTCTCCAAGTGAGAATGACTCATCATACGGTCCGACATCATTCAGACATTCTCTTTTTACGACCACGGTTGAAGTCTGAATAAAGCTTTTGGAAAGAAGTTCTTTAAATATCCAACCGCTGAATCCTTTTTCAGGTTTTGTCCTCAGTTCTTTGCCATCCCTGAAACTGGTATATTTCGCATAAACCAGTCCTACCTGAGGGTTTTCGTTAAAACATTCCATCTGTAACTTCAGTTTATCAGGATCCCACAAATCATCATGGTCAAGAAACGCAATAAATTCAGCTTCAGATAAACGTATACCCGCGTTCTTGGCATTTGCTATACCGCCATTCTCCTTGTAGTGATATTTTATTTTCTCCATATATGGCTCAAGTTCATTACGTGTGCTATCCACAGAGCCATCATCAACAACTATAATCTCAAAGTGCTTGTATGTCTGGCCCAAGACAGACTCTATAGTCTCTGCAATAAATTTTTCGTTATTATAAGTATGTATTATAACACTTACTGTTGGCATTTAACTTTTCTAAGTCCGGATTCCCAGTATGACGAATCCCCTCTCTTTCCCATACAAAAAACGCAAAGGATTTTTCGAGAGGATTCCAGCACTGGATTCGCATCGAATGAGAGAAAGATATCTTTTTCCATATATTAATTATAACCTGCAACTTTTATTAATTACCTGAAAAAAACATTGTGACTCTCTTTTGCTCTAGAGAGCGTTCAACATTAGTAAAATAAGCACTAACAGAAATATTTCCAAGTAAAATGATTGAAAAAAATGATTTTTATCATTATGATTCAGATTTTAATAATTTCAAGTCATTTATCTAAGATAAATTGATTACTTACGATGGAAAGCAACTTTAAGAACAAAAAGATACTAATAACAGGTGGCCTGGGTTTTATTGGGAGCACACTGGCCCAACGGCTTGCAAAGATGGATGCGGACATTTGTATTGTCGATTCTCTGATACCGGATTACGGAGGGAACAACTTTAACATTAATGGTATTGAGAACAATTTAAAGGTAAATATTGCTGATGTAAGAGACAAGCACAGTATGGACTATCTGGTAAAAGGAATGGATATCATATTCAACCTTGCCGGTACTTTAAGCCATATAGACAGCATGAAGGACCCTTTCACTGACTTGGATATCAATTGCAGGAGCCAATTATCAATCCTGGAATCCTGTCGTAAAAACAATAGAGACGTTAAAATTATTTTTGCGGGTACGAGAGGACAATACGGCAAAGCAGATCGACTGCCTGTAGACGAAAAACACCTGATGCATCCTACTGATGTTAACGGAATCAATAATATTGCGGGAGAATCATATCATATTTTATATAACAATATTTATGGAATAAGAGCTGTTTCTCTAAGGCTGACAAATACTTACGGACCGAGACATCAGATGAGGCATCACAAGCAGGGAATAATTAACTGGTTTATCAGACAACTCATAGAAGGCCAGACAATTAAGTTATACGGTGATGGTAAACAGATTAGAGACATAAATTATGTTGATGATGTTGTGGATGCCCTGTTACTGGTATCTTGTTGTGAAAAAACCAACGGTGAAGTATACAACCTTGGTGGAATACCAAAAAACCTGATAGAACTGGTAGAAACAATGATAGGTGTTTACAATAAAGGCGATTATGAATTGATTCCATTTGATGATGATCTTAAAAGAATAGAAATAGGTGATTATGTTGCAAATTTTGAAAAGATTAAGAATACCGTTGGGTGGGAGCCGAAGATCTCATTAGAAGAAGGACTGCAATCTTCATTTGATTACTATGAGAAATACAAAGAGCATTATTGGTAAGAATGATGGATGAAGGACGACCACCCCTTCGTGGCTATGATGATGGATGATTATTTCACATTTCATCCTTCGTCTCTCTTCTATCATCCTTCACGCTTTCGTCTCTCATACACTGTAATGAATTTGTTTTATTAAATAAAAGTAAATAATATGAATATCCCGGTTTTTGACCTAAAAAGACAATATAAATATTTGAAGACGGAACTGGACAACGCCTTTACCAATGTTTTCGACAGCGGAACTTTTGTACTGGGAGAAAACGTCAGAATGTTTGAAGTAGAATTTGCAAACTATCTTGGTGCCGAATTTGCCATTGGAGTGGGTTCCGGTACGGAAGCGCTGCATCTTTCCCTGAAGGCTTGTGATATTGGACCCGGAGACGAAGTGATCACCGTTCCAAATACTGCAGTCCCTACTATATCCGCCATCTCATTTGCGGGAGCCAGACCAGTACTTATTGACGTTACTCCGGATACCTATACAATAGACACAAAAAAGATAGAGAAGAAAATTACAAATAAAACGAAGGCGATTCTACCTGTACATATGTATGGACACTCATCTGAGATGGAGCAGATAAAGAAATTGGCGGAAGCGTACAACTTAAGAATAATTGAAGATGCATGTCAGGCCCACTGCGCACAATATAACAGCAGAAATGTCGGCACCTACGGCGATATGGGTTGCTTCAGTTTCTATCCCACAAAGAACCTTGGCGCTTACGGTGATGGAGGGATGATCGTTACAAATGATGAAGAGTTCTATAACAGACTCATAATGCTCAGAAATTACGGTGAAGTAAAAAAATTCACATCACAAATTGAGGGATTCAATTCCCGGCTAGATGAATTACAGGCAGCCGTCCTTAGAGTCAAATTAAAACATTTACAGACATGGACGAACAGACGCAGGGAAATAGCAATGCTCTATCAGCAATTACTCTTTAATTCAAATGTACAGCTTCCCTGTGAAAGGCAATGGGCAAAGCACGTATACCATCTATTTGTTATAAGGACAAATAGAAGAGATGCTCTCAGGGAATATCTCCAGGAGCGTGGAGTCGGCACACAGATACACTATCCGATCCCGATTCATATGCAGGAAGCGTATAAGAAACTCGGATATCAGGAGGGAGACTTTCCTATGAGCGAAAGGAATGCGGGAGAGATATTATCTTTACCTATTTACCCGGAACTGACAACAGAAGAGATCGAAACAGTTGCCGGTTTAATTACAGAGTTTCAGGGAGCAACATAAATGACCAGAGCCAGTGTTTCGGCATGTGTAATGACATTTAATAATAATGACGTAATTAAGGAGTGTATGGAAAACGTTAAGTGGGCTGACGAGATCATCGTAGTAGACTCCTTCAGTACTGACAATACGGTTGAAATATGCCGAAAATACACTGACAGGGTATATCAGAGAGAGTGGCCAGGATTCAAGGACCAGTCTAACTATATTGTAAGCCTTGCTAATTATGAATGGATCCTCTTTACAGATGCTGATGAGATAATCTCTCCTGAACTATATCTGGAAATCCAGTCTCTTTTAAACAATAATTCAAACGACTGGGATGGTTTTTACTTCCCGCGCAGAACACGATACCTTGGAAGCTGGATTAACCATGGAGAGTGGTATCCCGCTTATGACCTCCTTCTCTATAAGAAAGGCAAGGGCACATGGGTCAAAGAACCGCATGCTACTCTTGAGCTAAACGGCAAGGCAAAATATTTAAAGAATGATTGTTATCACTATACCTATAGAAATCTTTCCCATCAACTAGATACCATCGATAAATATACAGATATGAGCGCTGTAGAAATGGAGAAAAAAGGGGTGAAATTCCTCCTTTTTCAACTTCTATTCAGGCCTCTTTTCAGATTTATTAAAGGATATATTTTCAAGCGTGGATTTCAGGATGGAGTACCGGGACTGATAGCAGCTATAACAACGTCATTTTACGTCTTCATGAAATACGCAAAACTATGGGAATTACGAATTAAAAATAAACCGCAGATCGGCACAGACAAAAACGCATACAAATGAAAATACTTCATCTCTTTAGTGATTGGAAATGGACCGGACCGGCAGAGCCGGCACTCAATCTTTGTGTAGAATTAAAGAAGCGAGGACACGATGTTACTCTTGCCTGTGGTAAGGCTATGGACGATTACCCGTTTCCACCGGACTCAGAATCCGTTGAAAAGTATGCGTACGAACGTGGCCTGGTACCGGTTACCAGATTTCACCTGAGCAAACATTTCAACCTTTTCAAGTACATCTCTGACATTAAGAATCTTTCGGTTTTTATGAACGATGAAGCGTTTGATATCGTCCATGTTCATCGAAATCAGGACCATCTGGTTGGCGGAATAGCCGCCAGACGCACCGGAAGACGCTTGCCCATCGTACGTACAAATCATGACGGAGTCGTATTGAAAAAAAATCTGAGGAACAAATATTGTCTCACCAGACTCACAGATAAATTAATAGATGTTTCTGAGGATGCGAGAGTGGCGGACATGAACAGCTTTGGATTAAGTGCGGATAAGACCATTATGATTAATGCCTCTATCGATTGTCAGCGATTCAACCCGGGAAGCGGACCGCTCACCTACAGGAAGAAGTTTGGAATGAAAGATGATGATATTGTAGTCGGAATTATAGCCAGAATACAGACCCACCGAAGGTTTCACATACTTCTGAAAGCCATAAAGATCGCGTCTAAAAAAGTGCCTAAGTTAAAGCTACTCGTGATAGGCAGAGGGACGAAAGAGAAACAACTTTTGACGGAACCGGCCAAAGAGATGGGACTGGAAGATGTCGTAGTCCATCCAGGTTATCGGACAAGTGATTATGTAGAAGCTGTCTCGTGTATGGATTACAATATATTCCTGATGCCCGGAACAGACGGCTCCAGCCGTGCGGTCAGGGAAGTTATGGCAATGGGAAAACCCGTTATTGCTGCAGACCGGGGGATGCTCTCTTCCATTGTAGATAACAATAGCACTGGATTTGTCATTGACGATACACCGGAAAATCTTGCAGAGGCTACCGTAAGGTTAGCTACTGATATCGAACTTAGAAAAAAGATGGCTGCCGCATCATTGAAAAAAACACAAGATATTTTTTCTCAAGAATCTATGGCAGAAAAAGTAGAAAATGTGTATAAAGAGCTTTTATTAAAATAGTTTTTACTGATTAGACGCAAAGGATGCAGAGTTGTTTTATTGGAAGTATGTAGGAAACACAACCAATAACTTTTGCATTTTGTTGTAAGAAATTATCTCTTTTTCAGTTTCTTCATATTTCTTTGAGTTTTTTCTTTGCAACCTTTACGTCTTCGCGGTAAATAGAAATTAATTAGAGGGAAGCAAAATGGGAACAAGATTTATAAAGTTACTGAAAATACTCATTAAGATTGCAATAATGGGACTTGTTATGGCAGGGATAATACTGATTAATAGAAGCTGTATGCAGAAATCTGAAGGAAGTGAAAAAAGAGAAATAAAAACCTGTGCAACAATGTACTCCTTTGCCAATTAGTTAGAATCGACGAAAAAATTAACCCTTGAATTTCCGAGTGTTGTTGTTGGTAGATTATATTATGAAAACCAGAAATAAAAACAACAATGAGGGGTTCACTGCGTTTAACCCATCCTGCTAATATTATGTGATCAGAAACGTCCAACCAGGCGGACGGCTACTATAATACAAAATCTCTCAATTCAGGCAAAATTATCACTTCCAAACCAGATAGTCTTCTATAGCAAGGTAATCAAGACCACATCCAAAGAAGGTCATTATTGCGTCACGGGGTGTACAGACTATGGGTTGACCGGCTACGTTGAAACTGGTATTGAGAAGTGCGGGGACTCCTGTTATCTTTTTGAATTCGTTGATTAATTCCCAATACCGGGGGGCAACCTCTTTTCTGACAGACTGCACTCTTACCGTATTGTCTATATGCGCGGCGGAAGCTATTTCAGAGACTTTTTCCTCAATAGCCTGAAAGGCAATTATCATGAATGGGGAATTGTAAGGTTGTTTTACGTAATCGCAATAATCCTCTGCAAGGAATGACGGCGCGAAGGGCCTCCATGGCTCTCTTCCCTTTATACTCTTGTTGACAATGTCCTTCATATCTCTGTTTTTCGGATTACCAAGTATGCTTCTGCCTCCAAGCGCCCTGGGGCCGAATTCCATCCTGCCTTGAAACCAGCCGACTGTTTTGTTGTCTGCAATGAGTGTTGCAGTCTCTCTGGCAATATCATTACACTTTTTGAAATTACTCAGTTTGTACTTCTTTAACTCAAACTCTACCTGCTCATTGGTGTAGTCCGGTCCGTAGTAAGGATGTTCTAAAACGATATCAGGTCTGTGTCCGACAACATCTTTGTAGACACTTACGGCAGCGCCTAATGCCGTACCAATATCGTGGGCGGCAGGCTGGATGAAAATGTTTTCAACGTGGTCTGATCTCAAGAGTACTCCATTCATTGAACAGTTTAAAGCACACCCACCTGAGACGCAGAGGTTTTCTGACCCGGATATATTACGAAGATAAGAGCTCATCTGTAGAGCAGCTCTCTCCAGTGTGTGTTGAACTGTTGCAGCAAGGTCTTTGTGATGCTGATTTAACTCTTCTCCCGGTTTCCTTGGCGTAACACCCGAAAGGTATTTCTTAAAACCTTTCTTATCGATTACAGGTATATCCCCGCCCCATTCAATAAAATTAAATTCATTCTCATCATGTTGTCCGTAGGCCGCGAGGCCCATAACTTTTCCTTCATCGCTATGGGATTTAAAGCCCAGCTTACTTGTGATCTCACCATACAGGTGTCCCCAACTGTTTCTGTTGGGTATTGACTTGACTACCCTGAGATCGTCACCCTCTGCAATCGCAAGGATGCCGGAATCGCTACCTCCATAACCATCCAGTGAAACAATATTTGAACGATCAAACCCAGAAACATAATAAGAGCTTAACGCGTGAGCAACGTGATGGTTCACGAATTTCATCTTCTCATCCATATACCTGAAAGGTAACTGCCTGAGCAGAAACTCCCATGGATATTTTTTTTCTTTTTCTGCCGTTCCGCAGATTCCCATCCGATGGCAATATAATCAACTTCGTCCAATGTTACCCCCGCCCTTTTGAGGCAAAACTCAATAGACATATCAGCGGATGCCCTCGGTGAATGTTTAAACCTGTTAAACCGCTCTTCCTCCACCATTGCTGTCAGTTTGCCATCAACAAGTATGCATGCCCCGTTGTTCCACGAAATAGGGTGTGTTACTCCCAGAATTATCATTTATTACTCCCATCTTTAACCTTCACTTATGTATATAGTATCTTTCTATTCAAATTTACTTCCACACCAGATAATCTTCAATCGCAAGATAATCAAGGCCGCATCCGAAGAATGTCATTATCGCATCGCGGGGTGTGCAGACAATTGGTTGACCAGCTACGTTGAAACTGGTATTAAGAAGTGCCGGCACTTCAGTTATCTTTTTGAATTCGTTGATTAGTTCCCAATACCGGGGGGCAACCTCTTTTCTGACCGACTGCACCCTTACCGTATTGTCAACATGTGCGGCGGAAGCTATTTCAGAAACTTTTTCCTCAATAGCCTGAAAGGCAATTATCATGAACGGAGAATTGTAAGGTTGTTTTACGTAATCAACATAATCTTCTGCAAGGAATGATGGAGCGAATGGTCTCCATGGTTCTCTTCCCTTTATACTTTTATTTACAATATCTTTCATATCCTTATTCTTCGGATTACCGAGTATGCTTCTGCCTCCAAGTGCCCTGGGGCCGAATTCCATTCTGCCCTGAAACCAGCCAACTGTTTTATTGTCCGCAATCAACGCTGCAGTCTCTCTGGCAATATCATTACAACGCTTGAAGTTTTTCAGTTTATATTTCTTTAATTCTAATTCAACTTCCTCATTGGTATAATCCGGGCCATAATAAGGGTGTTTAAGGACAATGTCAGGTCTATGCCCCACAACATCTTTGTATACACTTAAAGCAGCCCCTAATGCAGTACTTGCATCGTGGGCTGCAGGCTGGATAAATATATTGTCAACATGGTCTGATCTCAAGAGTACGCCATTCATTGAACAGTTTAAGGCGCATCCACCTGCCATGCACAGGTTCTTAGAACCGGTTATGTTATGCAGATATGAACTCATCTGTATGGCCGCCCTCTCAAGTGCATGCTGTACGGTTGCTGCCAGGTCTTTGTGATGCTGGTTCAGCTCCTCACCCTTTTTCCTTTGCACCAGACCGGAGAAATATTTCTTAAGACCTTTTTTGTCCATAATTGGAATTTCATTGTCCCAGTCAATAAACTTAAATTCGTTCTCAATTGGCTGTCCATAAGCTGCAAGTCCCATAACCTTTCCTTCTTCGCTATGGTATCGAAATCCCAACGCTTTCGTCATCAGGCCGTAAAGATGCCCCCAGCTACTTTTATTTGGTATGGTCTTCACGATCCTGCAATCACTCTTTTCTCCAACCATCAGGAGACCTGATTCATCACCTCCAGAACCATCAAATGATAATATATTTGAATGTTCAAATCCTGAAACGTAATAAGCGCTTAATGCATGGGCGATGTGATGCCTTACGAACCTGATTCTGTCATCCTCATGGCGAAATGGCAACTGCTTCAGCTTATTGTCCCAGATATGCTGCTCTTTTTTTTTATGCCCTTTCATAGACTCCCAACCTATGGCAAAATAATCGACATCATCCAATGTTACCCCGGCCCTGTTGAGGCAAAATTCTATGGCACGCTCAGCTGGCACCTCAATAGCATGTTTAAACCTATTTAATCTTTCCTCCTCAACCATAGCGATTAGTTTGCCATCTACAAGGATGCATGCCCCGTTGTTCCATGAAATGGGGTGTGTTACTCCCAGAATTATCATTTATTACTCCTGTAATATTGTTTTATCAAATTGTGCAATCAAACATCGCAGGTTGCTTTCTTGCGTGCGTGAATTACTATAATATCGCAAGACCCGAACATTGCCAGAATAAAATTAAGTGCTTTTATTGCTCCTTTGAAACGTGATAATCTGGAAAGGACTCTGTATTTTCCATCTTTGAGATTAAGGAGACTGAGTCTTAAAGTCGCACCACGCCTGTCTAAATAAATCTTTTTAACATCGAAACCAGCTTGATTTAACATCTTTGTGATTGAACCAGGTGTAAATGCAATGAGATGAATTGGAAGCTGCAACCCATACCAGTATGTCTTAAATACCTTTGCGACAAAACTATCAATATTAGGTACTGCTACTATAAGCTGCCCGTTATTATTTAAAACCCTCCCTATCTCCTTTAATGTACACAAAGGATCATAAAGATGTTCGAGTGAATGCCACATGGTTACTGTGTCAAAAGAGCTACTCTCAAACTGATAGTGTAATAGCTCTCCGGTTTTAACATCTAAGTGAAGCTCATCTCTTGCATACCTGGATGCCGTTGGATTCTTTTCAACACCGTATGTTTGCCAGCCAAATTTTCTCATGGTTGAAAGAAATCTTCCATTTCCACAACCAAGATCTAGTATCTTTCCTTCTCCTGTAAATGGTATAATATCGAGCCTGGAGCGATAAGTTAAATAAAAAAGCCATGAGAAAATTCTCTTAGAAACGCTTATATTCCTATCTTTGTCTTCCAGACTACAAGGGTAGTTATAAAACTTTACGCGGATAAGTCTTCTTACATCGTCTTTAAAATCTATCCATTTACCGGCAAAAAGACTTTTTTTCTTTGGTTTCTTAACTTTCAATGATGTATGCGCATAATAATCTTCTGTATAATAGCGACCAATATGTTGTTTTGACGGCCTTGGATTAACTTGTTGAAGTCCGCAATTCCTGCACCTTACCAAATTGAATGTTTCCATAATACTATTGCTGCTCCCGTCATCAATAGTTTGGTGATTGGATGGACTTACATAATTACTGATTAATACATTGTCGAATGTATTTCCTCCGCATAGACAGCAAGATACATATTCCAGATTTTGTCCCTCTTTAGATTTTGAATTATACATTCTTAATCAATCCTAAAATTGATATCATTTAGAAACTACAGTGTCATTCTGAACGATTCGTTTGATATTTAAGGTAATTTATACTATAATTACTAAACATCATTTTGGATACATATAATTGTACACCAATCATCGTTAGTGGCTATAGGCCTTTTGATCAATCCATAACATATTCTGAGATAAAATGTTAAACGATTTATGGAGACATCTCCGCATCTACAGTATAAGAAAACTCTATAACCTGTTTATGGGTAAGGTTCAGTTTTCAATAGGCTCTACACACCTTTATTATTATCCCGCTAAGATTACGATAGAATCAGGTAATATCTGTAACCTTCGTTGCCCGCTGTGTCCAAGCGGCCAGAAAGACAGTTCCGCCCGGAAGGGCTTACTCCCATTCTCCAATTTCAAAAGGATTATAGACGAAATCGGAAAGAACCTGCTCATGGTCAGGCTGTATAATTGGGGAGAACCCCTTCTCAATAAAGAACTTATAAAAATGGTAGAATATGCTGGCAAAAACAGAATAGCGATAAAAATAAGTACAAATCTGAGCCTTCCTATTGATGATGCTCAGGCCGAAGCAATAATCAAAGCAAATCTACAAAAAATATACATCTCCTGTGATGGTACGAGTAGTACCACCTATTCAACCTATCATATTGGCGGTAATTTTAACAAGGTTATATCAAATATGAAACTTTTACTCAAGAAAAAGAAGCAATTAGGAAATAGTTATACAGAACTAATATGGCTGTTTCACGTCTTCAGCCACAATGAACATGAAATTGAAACAGCTAAGGCCATAGCAAAAGGGATAGGAATAAAACTGTCAATAAACAAGATACGCACAGATATGGGCAAGGAGATATTTGAAACTGCCGATAAATCTATCGAGCGTGATTCAAAGTGGCTGCCTGAAAATCCGGAATATAACACTTTTAATATGGAAGAAAAGAAACCAAAAAAGAGATTTGATTGCCGTCTTTTATGGACCGAGACCGTAATCAACTGGGACGGAAATGTTTTACCATGCTGTTCTGTGTATAGTGAAACACACTCTTTTGGTAATATAAAGGAAGATACTTTTAAAAACATTTGGAACAGCAAAAAATATATATCGGCGAGGAAAGAGGTACTAGGCCGTAAAAACAACACTAAAACAGTTTGTCATATTTGCAAGGCAAACGATTACCTGTATATCTAAAATAATAAAGCCATGACAATAATAGAAATTGTAGCGTTAGCAGGCTTCATTCTTGGTTCAATCCTTCACACAATTCTTTCAATACTGATTATTCAGAGGAAGAATAAGAAAGGGAGTGAACTTGTCTTCTTGTTCCTTGTGATAAGTGTAGCTATGTGGCATTATGGTAATGTCATCTCTCTTTTCAGCTTAATGCTCTTTGGGAAAGATATTCCAATTATCAATCAATCTTCAAATGCTGTTGCATGCATGGGAATGGGTGTAACGCCAAGCCTGCTCCTGCATACTGCTTTATTATTCCTTCTGGAAAGTGGTTGGAAGATTCAGAAAAAAATTATGATAACCATGGTTACCATAATCTATCTTCCCATCATTCCGCTCTCATTTACGGCAGGAAGGATAGTATTTTTTGAAGAATCTAATGTCCTGGTGAGTGGTTCACCATTTGTAAAACCTTTTATCATATGGCTTCTGTTCTCGATATTTACTTCTGCAGTTACCTCCCGTATCCTCTCTGCAAAAGTTGAAGAAGTGGAGGAGCAGAGATTTCACTTCTCTATTTTCTGGATTCTCATCTTCATTACAATTCTGGTTACCTGTACTGTCCTTCTCAAAGGAAGTGATATCCCATATATTGGTGATTATATGATCCTGGTTACTATGCTTTCATCCATCTTTCCCAGTATCATATTTTCTTACTATGTTTATCGTTACAATTATATGGAATTTGTTCTCAGACGAAGTGTGTTTTATTCATTTCTGGCAGTACTGGTTATCTGTTTCTACTATTTCGGTATAAGGCAATTAAGTAAATACCTTGAGTTCAATTATTCAATTAACGGAAAGGTATTAGAAGCGGTGCTGATTATAACGCTCGTATACTGGTTTCCAAAATTGAAAGAGAATATTCAAGGGTTGATGAGAAAACTCTCCTTTAAGATGATTACGGATACAGAGTATCTTTTAAATGAGCTGAGCCACCAGATCAGCACAGATCTGCTCATTGATTTATCTCTCCTGTTGGAAAACATTGTAGAATCAATAAAAAAAGCAACTGCAATTAAAAATGTCAACCTGATCCTGTTCAAAGAAGGAAGAACACAAGTCGTCATTCACGGAGAGAATACATTTATTACCAGAAAAGATATAATAAATACAGTGAAGTATTTCGATAAAGGTGAGATTGCCGTGCTGGACAGACACGAAGTTACAGATGCATCTATCATAAATGAAATGAAACGGCTGGAAATGTTCTTTATATTCCCGATTTTCGAGGAAAGAAAACTGACAGGTTTATTGACTCTTGGTAAATCTCGCAGGGGAATGAGATTGCGCGCTGAGAACCTAGAACAGTTGATGCTGATTGCGAATCAAATAAGTTCAGCAATGGCCAAAGCCGAACTTTTACAAGAAAAGCTTCAGATGGAAAGGAAAATGTATGAAAACGAAAAACTATCCAGTCTGGGCAGGCTATCTACAAGTGTCGCACATGAGGTAAAAAACCCGTTAAGTTCGATAAAGGCAATAGTCCAGGTCTTAAAAGAAGATTCCATAAATGAATCTAAAACGCAGAAAAGTCTTTCGATAATTGTAGAAGAGATAGATCGTCTGACAAAAGTTGTAAATCAACTTCTGGTATTTGCCAAACCGCAAATGGATTGTAAATCAACTGTCAAGATAAATGATGTAATCAATAAGGTGTTAGTTGTCTTAAGACATGAAGCAAAAATGAACAACGTCAATATATACTTGAATATTCAAAATGATCTGCCGATTATCACTGTAGACGAGGGATCATTAAATGAAGTATTCTTTAATCTTATTCATAATGCTATTCAAGCCATGTCAGAAGGTGGAAAGCTTACAATATCAATGAGCTATGATCAACAAGATGATTATATTACTACTGTGTTTGAAAATACCGGTCCTGAAATTTCTGATGAAGATATGGGTAAGATTTTTGAACCATTTTATACAACCAAACAGATGGGTACCGGTTTAGGATTGGCTATTGTTAAAAAGAAACTGGAAGAACTCAGAGGTATGATCAAGGTAAAAAGTGAAAATTCATCCACAAAGTTCACGGTTAAAATTCCATCGTCAGAGGGTGTACTGGTAGGTTAAATTGCAGAGGCACGGGCATCACCCCGGTTGCAAATCTAACATGGTGCCTGTTTACGGGCTATGCACAGGTAGACCGAATAGCAGATCAGGCCGGAGGCCGAAACTGCCAATATACAGGCACCATGTTAGGTTTGAAAAAATTGAGGTACTTCCATTGTTGGAAGAGTGAAAGGAGTCAGGTTCTGAAAAAATTAATACTAATAGTAGATGACGAAAAAGCTGCAAGGTTTGGAATGAAGCTGGCATTGGAAAAAGACGGTTATGAAGTGATGGAAGCCGGTGATGGTATTGATGCTTTTGTTGTAATAAAGACTAAAAGCCCCTCTCTTGTTTTCCTTGACATTAATATGCCAAAGATTAACGGGATCCAGGTATTAGAAGAGATAAATAGTATGGAAACCCCTCCTATGATAGTCATAGTAACTGCTTACGGTTCTGAAAGAGTTGCTGTTGATGCCATGAAGAAAGGAGCTTACGACTACATATCAAAACCTTACGAAATAGACGAACTCAGGTTAATAGCCAAACATGCATTCGAAAAACTCGCACTTGAGGAAGAAAACGCCAGGTTGCGATCAGAAATTGACAGGCTTGGCTCAAGGGGTGAAATAGTCGGAGAAAGCCGGGAAATGAATCAAGTATTTAATAAGATAGAGAAAGTTGGGCCGTCTGACGTAACGGTTTTAATTCAGGGTGAAAGCGGAAGCGGAAAAGAGTTGGTGGCCAAGGAAATCCACAAAAAAAGTTCTCGTAAGAATAATCCGATGATTATTATGAATTGTGCCGCACTCCCGGAAACACTAATTGAGAGTGAATTATTCGGACATGAAAAAGGCGCATTTACAGGTGCGGTGGAAAGACGTCTGGGCAAATTCGAACTGGCGAATAAAGGTACAATATTTCTCGATGAAATTGGAGATATGAGCCCTAATACACAGGCAAAAGTATTGCGGGTCATTCAGGAGCAAAGCTTCGAACGGTTAGGAGGAACGGAAACTCTTCGCGTTGATGTAAGGCTGATCAGCGCAACCCATAAAGACCTGTTTAAAGAGATAAAAAAAGATAATTTCAGAGAAGATCTGTACTACAGACTTAAGGTGGTTGAAATTTCACTTCCACCATTGAGAAATCGCAGAGAAGATATTATAATATTGGCTGAAAGGTTTATACAGTTTTTTTCAGAGAAGCACAAAAAAAACGTAAAATCTATATCAAATGAAGCTGTAAAATACTTTACCAGGTATTCCTGGCCTGGCAATGTCAGAGAACTGCAAAATGTTATAGAGAGCGCAGTTGTAATGGCAAATGCTGAAACTCTCGAAATCAGTGACTTCCCTGAAGAGATTAGGAATTCAAATAGCAACAGTAGTCTAGATTATAATTTACCTTTCAGAGATGCCAAAAAAATAGTTGTGGAGGCATTCGAAAGGGACTTTGTAAGCAGGAAATTAGCAGAAAACGATGGAAATATAAGCAAAACTGCCGAAGCGCTCGGTATGCACAGGCAAAGCCTGCAACACAAAATTAAAGAACTAAATATGAAATAATCCTTTGACTCCGCTCAGAAGAATCACACTAAACAGTCTGAACAGTGTAATCCTGAGCGGAGCCAGAGGATCGTATTTGTTACGATAGTATTTTATAACCTGTATAATATATAATAAAAAATAGAAAGACTTCAGAATTCGTTAAGAGAGTATAATTTATGAAAAATAATTTTGTCCATTTGCATGTCCATAGTGATTACAGCCTGCTAGATGGCGCATGCAGAGTCAATGATCTGGTAGATAAAACAAAATCTTTGAACATGAAGAGTGTGGCATTGACAGACCACGGTAACATGTTTGGTGCAATTGGATTTTACGAATACGCCAGGCAAAAGGATATAAAACCAATCCTCGGGTTTGAGTCTTATGTTGCTCAGGGCAGCAGAATGACTAAAGAAGGTGGTAAACAGAAAATATACCACTTGACACTTCTGGCAGAAAACAATGAAGGGTATCGAAACCTTCTTAAACTGGCATCATCTTCCTATCTGGAAGGTTTTTATTATAAGCCTAGAATAGACAAAGAGTTAATAAACGAGTATTCAAAAGGAATAATCTGCCTGAGCGGATGTATGCAGTCAGAGATAAATCAAAACCTGTTAAATAACGATTATCAGAAGGCATTAAGCACCGCATCTCGATACAGAGATATCTTCGGCTCTGATAATTTCTATCTGGAGTTACAGAATAATAAAATTGAACGACAGGATGAGTTAGTAAGCTCAGCATTAAAAATCAGCCAAGATCTGGGATTAAAAACAGTAGCGACTAATGACATACACTATATGGAACCTGACGATTATTCTGCCCATGATGCGCTCTTATGTATAAACACGAGAAAATCCATTCATGATATCAAAAGAATGCGCATGAGCACTAACGAGTTCTACTTTAAATCACAGGAACAGATGGAAAAGACTTTTGGAGAGATACCGGATGCGTTAATGAACACATCTTTAATCGCGGATAGATGCTGTGTTGAACTGGACTTGAATACCATGCACCTGCCCCGATTTCACCCTAGGAAAGATTCTCTCTGTTACAAGCCTGGCATGACGAATAAACAGCACCTGAGAAAACTCTGCGAGCACGGCGCTTTAGAGTTATACAAAAAAATTGATAAGGTAATCAGCGACAGATTAGACCATGAGCTGAGTGTAATAGAAGAGACCAGGTTTGTTGACTATTTTCTCATAGTCTGGGACTTCATTGACTTCGCGAACAAAGAACAAATACCGGCAATAGCTCGTGGTTCAGGTGCCGGTAGTTTAGTCGCCTATCTGCTCGGAATCTCAAATATAGATCCTATAAAATATGATCTACTGTTTGAACGTTTCCTGAATGCCGAAAGACTTTCCATGCCTGACCTTGATATTGATTTCTGTGCCGATGGCAGAGACAAAGTAATTCAATATGTAAAGAAAAGATATGGAGGCGATAACAATGTCGCACAAATTGTCACCTTTGGTACTATGAAGGCCAAAGCTGTGATCAGGGATGTTGGCAGGGCCATGGACATACCGTTACCTACCGTCGATAAAATAGCAAAATTAATCCCACCCGCACTGGGAATAACATTAAAAGAGGCCCTTGAACAGGAACCGGAATTAAAAGAAATGTGTCACAGAGAACAGCAGATACAGGAGCTGTTCAATATTTCTACAAAACTCGAAGGACTTCGCAGACATGCATCTACACATGCCGCCGGCGTGGTTGTTTCCGACGAACCATTAACCAACTACATCCCTCTGGCAAAGAACAAGGATACTGTAATAACACAATTTGACGGAGAGACCCTTGTCGAGAAGATAGGTTTGTTGAAGGCTGATTTTCTTGGAGTAAGAAAGTTCTCTGTTATTGATAAAGCAAGGAAACTTATAAAGGAAACAACCGGGACAGTTATTGATATCGATAAACTTCCTATAGATGATAAGAAAACATATGACTTATTGTCCCGAGGTGATGTAAAGGGTGTTTTCCAGGTAGAGACAAGCAGAGGTTTCAGAGACCTGCTGATGAAACTAAAACCTGATAAATTTGAAGATGTTTTACCACTAGTTGCGTTATATCGGCCCGGACCGTTAGGAAGCGGAATGGTTGATACTTTCATAAATTGCAGACACGGAAGAGAAACCGTGAAATATCTCCACCCAATGCTAGAACCTTTGCTCAAAGAGACATATGGACTGATTGTTTACCAGGAGCAGGTAATGCGTATCGCAAACAAACTGGGAGGATTTACTCTTAATGAAGCTGATAATTTGAGAAAGGCAATGGGTAAAAAGAAACCGGAAGTAATGGCAAAATTCAAAGCCCAATTTTTAAATGGGGCCAAAGATAACGAAATACCAAAAAAAATTGCAGAGAAAATCTTTGAACTGATGGAATACTTTGCGGGTTACGGGTTTAATAAATCACACTCTGCCGCTTATGCTATGGTCTGCTACCAGACTGCTTACCTGAAAGCCAACTACCCAACGCAATACATGACAGCCCAGATGACGTGCGAAAAGCAGAATAATCTGAAGATTGTAGACTATATGCATGAATGTAACCGAATGGGCATTGAATTATTACCACCATGTGTAAACGAAAGCTATTCGGATTTCACAATTGTATCGGACCAACAGGTCAGGTTCGGTCTCGGGGCAATAAAAAATGTTGGTGAAAAAGCGATAGAATCAATCATTGCTGCAAGAGAAAAGGATGGTGAATATACCACAGCATTCGATTTCTGTGAACGTGTAGACCTGCGGCTGGTTAATAAGCAGGTAATGGAAAGTCTTATCAAATCGGGATGCTTTGATTCGTTGCCGGGATACCGGTCTCAATTCTTTGAAGGAATAGACACATTATTGAAAGTTGGTGCAAAATCAAATAAAGACCGCCGTATGGGGCAGATGAGCCTTTTTGGTGCACAGGAAAACACAGTGGACTTAAATGTTTTTCATAGTTTGCCTGAGACAGAGAAATGGTCTGAAAAACAACTGCTAAAAGCGGAAAAAGAGGCAATGGGACTTTATGTCAGTTCACATCCGTTAAAAAGGTATAAAGATGCAATAGAGCATTATTCAGATATAACAACCGGAGAACTTTCAGAAAAGCCGGAAGATGCCGATGTCTTGATAGGAGGAATAGTTGACAGTGTTAACCGCACTACCACTAAAAAGGGCAAACCAATTGCATATTTTACCATAGAAGATATGGAAGGGATGGTAAAATGCGTTATTTTCGAGAAAAAACTCGCCTCTCTCAATGGTCAACTCCATGCCGATGAAGTGGTTTTTGTTAAAGGGAAAGTAGGCTTCAGAGATACGGAAGCCTCAATCAGGGTCACAGAAATAATAACTCCGGAAGAAATCGAAAAAAAAATAGAGAACAAACCGCCCAAGAATGCTATAATACGCCTCAAATATGCACAAATAAATGATGATATTCTCTCGGGTTTGAAAGAAATTCTCTCGGCAAATAAAGGGCCTTGTCCTGTATTCATAAAATTCGAGGTCCCCGGTAATAAATCGGTAACAATAAAGACATCCAACGGGTATTCTATTGCGTTAAACGAAAATGTCTTTAATGGTATACGAAACCTGGTTGGTGAAGGATGTCTGGTCTCAAAGAGCGCGTGAAGGTGTAACAGTACATCCCCGTAAATACAGGGAGAGTTTTAGTAAATATGTACACTGCCCGTCATTTTATTTTACAAACTAATTATTTACCAAATAACTATTAAACTTTAAGGAAGGTATAGGTGGAAATGAAACAAGAATTAACTTACGCTTTAATAACTCCGTATAGCTTATTAAAAAGCAGAACAGGTGGCATAATATGCAGACTTTTATCTTTGTCTGATCTGGAACTTGTAGGCGCCAGAATGTACACTCCCAGCGACAAGTTCCTGGATGAATATATAAAAACTATCGAGGCTCAGAAGATGAAAGCCGTATGGAAGAAGGTAATGATAGATTATGTAAACAACATGCTGAGAAAAAATAATAAACTTGGTATGACAAACCGAGCTATGCTTCTCCTCTTCGAAGGTAAAAACGCGGTTAATATTCTTCATAATAAAGTAATTGGATCCGCATCAGACCCATTAAGAGGAGATACCATCAGGGGTACTTTCGGTGACACTATTGTATCTGAAGACGGAAAAGTAGACTATTTCGAGCCTGCAGTCCTTACATCCGCTGACAAGGCAACAAACATCAAGCAGCTTAAGTTATTCGCGAAATATTCTTTGAGTGATGGAGGTATTCTGGAAAATGTTGTTGATTTTGGTAAAAACCGAAAGCCGGAAACTTCACTCATAATACTTAAACCTTTTGAAAAACATGATCCGCGTGCCGGAAATATTATAAGTATGTTTTCCAGGACCGGTTTCTATATAGTCGGCATCAAACTCCTTGACTTAAGCACTAAACAGGCAGAAGAGTTTTATGGCCCCGTGAAAGACTTCTTCAATAGTAGTTTCGATGATAAATTTAAACCGGAACTGGTTGAAAAATTAAAGGCATCATTAAAACAGGAGGACTTCACTTCTTTTGAGTTGACGGATGAACTTTTGAATAATATGGCAGCCCAGATGAAGAAGCCAAAAGTAAATGGTGAATTCAACAGCATACTGCAATACATGACCGGCAGTGAACCCTCTCCCTTTGCTGAAACCAAGAAAACTTCTGATGGTAAGCATACTATCTGTATCGCAATACTGTACCAGGGCATAAATACAATTAAGACTATCCGTGAACTATTGGGAGCCACAGATCCAAGGAAAGCGAAGTATTCCAGCATCAGACGTTTTTATGCACTGGATATAAGAAAAAATGCCGTACACGCGTCTGATTCCACGAATAGTGTAATAAGAGAAAGAAAAATCATAGGATTCAATAAAGAGACTAAAACCTGTGATATTAAGCAGATAATTAATCGATATATTAAGAAGAGCGGATCTTCCTAGTAAAAGTTAATTAGATTTATAAATGGGTTGCATGGACAAGCCCTGTCCTGAACGGGATGCAGGTTTTTTTTGTTCGTGCTTTTATCTGGAACTATCAAGTATTATCATGTTGGATATTCAAAAATTAGAAGTTGGGCCTCTGGACGCTTGTTGTTACATAGTTTCGTTGAAATGTTCAGATGCCATGATCATAGACCCCGGTGGAGATACCGAAACAATAGTGGGCTACCTGGAGGAAAACAAACTTCGTCCAGTCATTCTCGTTAATACCCATGGGCATGGGGACCACATTGGTGCGAACAAGGAGTTGAAGGAAAAATTTCCGGATATTCAAATATGTATTCATACGGATGATGCAGAGATGCTGGAAGACCCATTCAAGAACCTCTCACTTCTGGGGGGAAAACGATATTCATCACCTCCGGCATGTAGAACGCTAAGCCACGATGAAAAAATCAAACTTAATGGTTATGAATTCAGGGTTTTGCATCTTCCCGGCCATACGCCCGGTGGAATAGGAATATATACTGATTCTACGGATAATGGAGAAGCTCCGATACTATTTTCAGGAGATACTCTCTTCGCGGGAGGATATGGCAGAACAGATTTACCGGGAGGAAGCCACAACCATCTACTCAAATCAATTAAAGAGTGTATTTTTAAGCTGGATGAGAACACGGTTATTTACCCCGGACACGGATCATCTACAACAGTCAAAGCCGAAAAGGAAAGATTTAAATGATAGAAGAAAAAGGAAATATAAAGGACATTCTCATAGAAGAGGAAATGAAAGAGTCGTACCTGACCTTTGCGATGAGTGTTATTATGAGCCGTGCATTGCCTGATGTGCGGGACGGACTTAAACCATCACAGAGAAGGATACTTGTCGCAATGAACGACCTCAATCTTGGCCCTGGCGCCAAGTTCAGAAAATGCGCAAAGATATGTGGTGATACAACAGGAAATTACCATCCACATGGTGAGCAGGTTGTATATCCAACACTTGTACGTATGGCGCAGGACTGGAGCTTGAGATATACATTGATAAAAGGCCAGGGAAATTTCGGATCAATTGATGGCGATCCACCTGCTGCTATGAGATATACGGAAGCCAAGATGACACACGCTTCTGCAGAAATGATGGAGGATATAAAGCAGAACACCGTCGATTTCACCCCGAATTACGATGACACCAGAACAGAACCATCAGTGCTTCCTTCAAAATTTCCAAATATTTTATGCAATGGCGGTTCAGGTATTGCCGTTGGTATGGCGACAAGCATACCTCCCCATAATGTAAATGAGGTATGCGACGGAATAATAAAAGTCATTGATAATCCGGATGTAACCATAAATGAACTTTTGACCATAATAAAAGGACCTGACTTTCCAACAGGGGCGTTAATATGCGGAGTTCGAGGAATAGAAGACGGATACAAAACAGGCAGAGGTATAATAACCGTAAGAGCAAAGTCTCATGTAGAAACATCAAAAAATAACAAACAGAGCATAGTGGTAACTGAAATTCCTTATCAACTTAACAGGGACAGAATAATAGAGAGGATTGCAGAATTAGTCAGAAACGATGTGATAAAGGGCATAACAGATGTTCGGAATGAAAGTGACAGGGAGGGAAGCAGAATCGTTATCGTCTTAAAAAGGAACGAGGAAGCTGAGGTTATTCTAAACCAGTTATATAAACATACAAAACTACAGGACTCCTTCAGCATTATTATGATAGCATTGGTGGAAGGCCGCCCTGAAACGTTAAACCTGAAGCAGCTACTTAACGCTTATATTACTCACAGGAAGGAAATAATCAGACGCCGCACACGTTTTCTGCTGGATCGTGCAGAAGAGAGAGCCCATATCCTGGAAGGACTAAGGATTGCCCTTGAAAATATTGATGAAGTTATTGCACTCATAAAAGCATCAAAAACCGTAGATGATGCCAGAGATTCCCTGGTATCGAGGTTCTCCCTATCAGAGAGACAGGCAAATGCAATCCTTGAAATGAGACTGCAGAGATTAACAAACCTGGAACAATCCAAGATAGAAGAGGAGTATAAGAAAGTCTGTGAAAACATCAGGGAATACAAATCTATCCTGGAAAATGAGAACCTTGTTTTGGACATTATCCGGGAAGACCTCCACGAAATAAAAGAAAGATACGGAGATGAAAGAAAGTCACAAATTATCGGTGATATTGGTGAACTCAATATGGAGGACCTCATTTCCGAAGAGGATGTTACCGTCATAATTACCCATGAGGGATACATAAAACGGCTACCTCTTACCACGTACAGAAAACAACACAGAGGTGGAAAAGGTGTTACCGGTGCGGGTATGAAAGAAGGTGATTTTGTTGAAAATCTCTTTATCGCGTCAACACACGACTATATTCTGTTTTTTACGGATATGGGAAAAGTATACTGGCAAAAAGTATACGACATCCCCAACGCCAGCCGAATAGCAAAGGGACGAGCAATAGTTAACCTTCTTGAATTAGATAAAAACGAGAATGTTACATCCACGATTCCTGTTCGCAAATTCGACGAGAGACAATTGGTAATGGCAACCAGGAATGGAATAATAAAGAAGACTGTCCTCAGCGCTTTTGGCCGCCCTAAGAAAGGCGGAATAATCTCTATCCTCCTCGACAATGGTGACAAACTGATAGGTGTTAAACTGACACAGGGAGGACAGGAAATTGTGCTTGGTACCGAAAATGGTAAGGCGATCCGCTTTCCGGAAGACGATGTACGAAGCATGGGACGCGCGACTCGCGGCGTCAAAGGTATAGGATTAAAGGGTGATGACAAAGTTAAAGGCATTGTTGTCGTTGACAAAAACGCGACACTCTTAACCGTCTGTGAGAACGGATTTGGAAAAAGAACAGACTACAGTGAATATTCGATCCAGCGCAGAAGTGGACAGGGAGTCATTAATATCAAGACATCTGAGAGAAACGGCAAAGTTGTCGCCCTGATGAATGTCAGCGATCAAGATGAACTCATGATGATGACGGCAAACGGCATGGTAATCCGTACCTCCATTAGTACTATAAGATCAATAGGGCGTAATACTCAGGGTGTAACACTAATTTCACTGAAAAAAGGTGACAAACTTGTATCTGTCGCACCGGTTATAGGTGGAGAGGAAGAAGAGACAGAAGATACCGGAACCGATGAAGCAGAACCACAACAGCCAGAGCAAACTGATTAATTAGTACGGAAATTCGTAGTGCCAGTTTCTCCCACTGCCATAAGTCGGACAGGCCAGACGAACTTATACATGAGTTATATAGCGTTGCCATTTGGGTTTCATCATCCCTGCCCGACTTATGGCAGGCAGGCGTGATGATACGTTTTAAAGCAGAGACACCGGCGCAGCAGACATTCCGGTCACTGCACTCCAAAAATAATACTGGAATCCTTCCGAAATGAAGGACATATCATTTCACATGATAACCCTTAATGCCCACGCTCTGCGTGAGGACATTTAAAGTGACGCTCCTTGCGTTATAGTAATACTACAACTCAACTACTGATAAAATCCTTAATTTTTGCTCTGAAATTCGATAGGAATGGTTGTCATATGAAATTGGATTGTGTAAATGGATAGAATAGAAAAAGCAATAGATAATCTTTTAATTGGTTCTTATGGTGAAATAAACTCCAGACTTCAACAAGTTTCTTGTGATATCGAAATTAAAGGAACAAATAGTAAAGGATATTGCTATAGCCTTAGAGTCGATGCAAATGGAGAGTTAAGACTTAAAGATCTTGTTGAGTTTATAGATACAAAGCTTGTCGATTATGCGATTCCCAAAAAAGATATTGATGAAGCCAGAAACTATTTTAATAACACAGGTTCAGCTTCAAAGGTTCTTGCACTAAAGAAGAGAGCAAAAACTCTTTTTACTGATCTAGAGAAAACTGGTGAAGGCGGAGAAACACTACTGTATATCTTAGTGCTTGAATATTTAAAAATACCTCAGTTAATTAGTAAAATGACTCTTAAAACATCAGGTCAAGTTCATTATCAAGGGGCAGATGGTATTCACGTAAAATTTGATAACGAGAAGGGTAAACTAAATCTCTTTTGGGGTGAGTCTAAAATGTACAAAAAAATGTCTACAGCTATGGATAATTGTTTAAGCTGTGTTAAAGATTTTTCGCTGGATCCACAATCTGCAGAATCCGTACAACAAGGCGATTTGGAGCTGATAACATCAAATTTAAATGCGAATGTTAAGATGACTTTCTAGAAAATGTATTGGTTCGTTACTTCGAGAAGAATGATCATCTTTCAAAGAGAAACGATAGGGACATACAGAAATTTGTGATTACAAATGTGAGGATAGAGCAAATCAAACATTATTAAATATACTGGCTTTTTATTATTTGAATATATTCAAACACTTATTACAATAATAACATGACACAAGAAAATAATACAATAGAAGAGGAAACGACAGAAGAGTCTAGAGATACTCCAGACTTTGTCCAATGGAGCGCATTTTTCTGGAAACTCATCAAGTCATTACTTATTGTAGGTGCAGGCACAACTGCAATCGTTTACATCTGCAGGTGGTTAATATATTAAACAGTTACAACCATCATGTTGATAAATATGTCAGGATATACACTGCCCATTAATGATGATGGTGCCCCGCACCTTCCAACGGACCACCAACTTTTTCAAGCGCTTCGGAAAGGGATTTGCCAGCCTCTTCCATATCCCTGATAGCCTTATCCAGTAATTGCGCAACCTCTTCCCCGGACTCTTTTTTTGCCTCCCCTTCCCACTTTCTGAACTCCGCCATATGGCTGTTATTATGCTCAATCCAGTGTGGCAACAAAACCCGGAGTTTCTTAATTGTATCTTGTTCTGTCATCTGTTTTTCCTGTTATTTGTGACTGCAAATCTTCATTATATCCAAATAATCAGATTTGTTGTCAATACTGTACAATTAATACTTTAGTAAACTCACCTTCCTTGAAGCATTGCTTTGCCGGAAAGAAAATCAATTGTTTTTATTGTCACATCCGGAATGAGTCTCGGCTCTTCAAATAGCGTACTGATCTTGATTCCCTCTTCAACCACTTCAAGATGTGCAACGTCTTCCATTACTAATTCCTGCTGGCCTTCCTTATCCATCACTATTTTCATCTGACACATAGTGTTTCCTTTAATGAAAATGTTATATATTCTTTATTAATTATTAAAAAGAAATTTTTATGTCTTTATTCTGTCTGAATAATAAGTGTATGTTAATCCACCGACATTGAATTATCTATAACTTCAATTAAAACAGAACACTTTAAAATAGCAAATGTTTTTTTAAATCTACCCTGTTATTAAGAAAGAGTAAAATATTACTTCAAAAAAAGATATTTGACAAAGGAGACAATTTAACTCAAAATACCCCCAAACTAACTATAAAATGCGTAATGCAATAAAATGGATGATAAAAGGATCAAAATACTCTATGTTGAAGATGGAATCGATCATGCGATTCTTATGGGGAAGATTATCAATGAAATTAAGAACATTAATTGTGAAATGACTCACGTACCGCAACTTGGAGAAGCGTTATTGGAACTTGATAACGAACATTATGACATTGTTATGCTGGACTTAACTCTTCCTGACAAACAGGTATTAGATACCATTACCAGAGTTTGTGAGAGATCTCCCGAGATTCCGGTTGTGGTAATGACGAGTATGGAGGATGAAGCAATGGCAGTCAAAGCATTGCAGAAAGGTGCTGAAGAGTATCTGATCAAGAGTAAAATGAACAGTAACGCACTGTCACGAATTCTGCGACATGCTATCATGCGACATAAAGGTCGAGTTGAATTACAGTCGCTTTCACTTGTTGATGATCTGACAGGTATGTACAACCGGAAAGGATTTCTGCTTTTTGCTCAACAGCAGTTAAGTATTGCGATACGGACGAAACGTGGAATGATACTCTTTTATATCCACATTGAGGGTTTGAACGAGATCAACAGGGAATCCAGCCGTCAATACGAAGACCTGGCAAAGATCGAAACAGCAAATATTCTTAAAGAGGCCTTTCGTGAATCTGATATAATAGCGCGTCACAGCAGAGACGAGTTTACGGCTATTGCGATAGAATCATTTGACGCTAATAATGAAATTATTATTACCAGACTGCAGGAAGAGATAAACAATCGTAATAAACAGGAAAACAGACAATATAAATTATCACTATGTATAGGCACTGCATATTACGATACTGAAGAGCTTTGCACTATCGAAGAGTTGATAAACCGTGCAAAAAAGGCAATGATTGAACAGAGGAAGAAAACACTGGAGACGTAATTATCCACCCTGCAGAAACATTATGCGTAAGATTAATACTGAACAGATAACAGATATCATTGAAAAACTTTGTATAGATGCAAATTATAATCTTGGTGAAGATCTGTTAACTTCATTACAAAACTTCCTGGAAAAAGAGGAGTCTCCTCTAGGCAAAGAAGTAATTACGCAGATATTGCAAAATGCCGAGATTGGCAGGAAGGAGCAGGTTCCCGTATGCCAGGATACCGGTTTTGCCATAGTATTCATTGAAATTGGCCAGGAAGTAGTACTCTCAGGAGGAGATTTACGGAATGCTGTCAATGAAGGAATAAGACGCGGCTACAAGAACGGCTTACTACGCAAGTCAATTGTAAAAAATCCTATAGACCGTATCAACACAGGTGACAACACTCCGGCTGTAATCCATACTGACATTGTGCCCGGCAACAAATTAAAGATAACATTTGACGCAAAAGGCGGCGGATGCGAAAACATGAGTCGTTCAGCAATGTTGACACCCGCACATGGAAGAGAAGGTGTGGTAAACTTTGTATTGGAAACGGTAAGTGCAGCAGGAGCAAATCCCTGCCCTCCGATAATTGTGGGAGTCGGTCTTGGGGGAACATTTGATTATTCTACCCTGTTAGCAAAGAAAGCAATTTTACGCCAGGTTGGTAGTCACAATCGAGATGAAACTATTGCAAGTCTGGAAATCGAACTATTAGAAAAGATAAATAAACTTGGGATAGGACCTCAAGGCCTTGGCGGAAGAACAACCGCTCTATCTGTGCAGGTAGAAACATATCCCTGCCACATCGCCAGTTTACCGGTAGCCGTAAATATAGAGTGTCATTCGCATAGGGTGAAGAGTGCTGTGATTTAGTGAACAAAAACATCTGTATATCTTGTTTTTTTGCCTGGTGATTTTTGTTACCATGCATGAAAATCAGCGTGGTGTGCGCACCCGCCCAAAAGACGTAGTTGAGCAGGCTATCCACCAAAATATCAGAAAAAGAGAGTTATGACAGAATACATCAATTTAAAAACACCATTAAACGACTCTACCATTGAGAAGTTGAAAGCCGGAGACAAGGTCAGGATCAGCGGTGTATTATACACGGGAAGAGATGCTGCTCATAAACGGCTCATGGAGATGATCGAGACAGGAAAGAAATTACCCTTTAACATAGAAGGTCAACTGCTCTATTACGTTGGACCAACTCCTGCGAAACCAGGCCAGATCATCGGCTCTGCCGGACCTACAACAAGCTACAGAATGGACACCTATGCCCCTACCCTAATCAAAATGGGATTAAAGGGTACAATAGGGAAAGGCGGCAGATCGGAAGAGGTAAAAGAGGCAATGAAAATGCACAAAGCCGTCTATTTTGCCGCAGTTGGTGGTGCTGCTGCCCTCATTGCAAAGACAATAAAGAGTGTTGAAATTATCGCATTTGAAGACCTTGGCACTGAGGCCATACGTAAAATGCAAGTAGAAAACTTTCCGGCAATAGTTGTAAATGATACTAAAGGAAATGATTTGTACAATATAGGAAGAGAAAAGTACAATAAACCTAACGTTTAGTTTTTACCAATATTGTTGAGTTAACTTTGCAATTACTATTCTTTAAATATAAATCCTGCCGAATTCCAGTAAACACATTAAGAATCACCCTGCTATCTGTATACATCTCTACCTTTACACTAGCTATTAATCATATTACTTTATCTGCTGTGCACTCAAACAGGCAAGAGGAATATAACATTATCAATGATCTCATTGTAAACAATAGGAACGCATTCAAAACCGTAATTTATAAAAGCGAAAAAAAAGGTATATCAGACATAAGGAAACTCATTGCACATTCACAAATAGAAGAATCGTGGGTATATTTACCTCACCGGGAAAAATGGATTGAGATTGGGCATAATGAAGAAGCGGAAAAGAAGATAGAGAGACGCTATATAACGAAGGCGAAACTTGATGTTCAACTTCTGGACAAATTGATGAGTGAAAATAGTAATATAGTTTTATACCATTTTCACCCCTCTTACCGACTCTCGTTAGAAGATAAAATCAGAAAACGAGAGGAAGATGGTGTACCCATGAATGACAAGCAGATTGAAAGGGAAAGAGTAAGGTTATTAATCAAAAGCGCTTACCCTTCCAGATCAGACCTGCTAAATATGATAGGTAACTCAACAGAATTCTTTAAGAGAAACCCTGATGGCAATATCACATTTAAAGTATGTTCACATTATGGCATAACGGAGTATTGCCTGACCGATAAGGGAATGATATACCTGTCCGCTGACAACTCCATAAAACAGATTTTAAGGATTACGGGCATAAGTTCATCCGCAAATATTGAAGCAAATGTCAAAGGAGAGATCCTGGAAAGAAATCCCAGGGAAACAAGAGACCCGTTAAAGAGGATCAAAATGAGCCCTAACCAAAAAAGAAAATCGTTATCCAGATATACCATCATTGATCCGATAGCAAGGATTCAGAAAGCTATCGAATCAATGAATGACGAACATATAAGAGTAATATTCACACCGTACCGGTAAAGACTTGAGAAAATCGGTTTAAAGAGCTTAAACCGTTCAAACCACAAATACTTCGTAACAATTGCTCATCTACTGCTATAATACCATCCGGGTAAAAAGATATATAAAACCTGGTTGCGGTTAAGCCGCACTATGCATACGCGAACTTTTGACCCTCTCAACCTGAAACTTTTCGGAAATAGTTTCCTTTTTTCTTTTAATAAAATCTGAACAATTTTTATACAAGTTTGTCTACCAACTGGATATTTTCATGGTACATGTTATTAAATTGTTGCCACTTGCCAAACCACACCAGGGACTTACGGTAAGCTTAACAATCCCCTATTCACAACCTCTTTGTTTCGGCACCGCTTTTGCACCTCTTCCAGATATAAAAAAATTCTATTACAAACTTTGGAGAAAGACAAGATGAATAACCATTTCACAAAACGTGAAGAATGTGATGATGACAATTATGATGATATTTATCCGTCACTATTAAAGCAACAACCATCATATTTCAAAAATTTATATTTGTACCCATATCATTGTTTTGTAAGTATAAGGAACAAGATATGTGGTTTAATAAAGAACATGAACGCACACAACAATAGTACTTTAACAAACTAATTCAAAATAGCTTGTGAAGGGCTTGAAAGACCACATGACACCACTGAAACACACAATCAAATTTCTTTCCTCTGTGTATCAGTGGCTAAATAGATAATTTATTAGTTATCCGGCTGATTATTCCACTCTCATATATACTGTAGTTGGTCCATCCGGTCCACCCTTCTTTTTCGGTTCATCCGTTAACGAAAATGCATTTTCTGATATGGAAATCTTAAAGTAGCTTGGAGGCCTTCGGCTCGCTATAGAGTCGTTTCTAAAATCTATCTTTATACGAGCTGCTCCAACAATCCTATAATTGCCATTTAACTTCATCATATTCTCTCTCGGACCTCTGATAACAATTATCACCGTGCCATTGTCATGAAAATCATAAGATTCTGTTTTTAATTTATTGCTCCACTTACCATACAGTTTTTTCTCCATTTCGATATATGGCCTGCTCTCTATATTAGCAGGTTTTTCACTTAAATCATCCACCTGTTTATCCCGGTTTACATTCTCTTTCACACTGGAAATATCCGTAGGCATTGCTCCTCCGTGCCCCTTCAACCTGCCAAGAAAATAGTTTCCAAAATTCTCCATAATTTCATTTTGATTCCCAGCTGTTTTTCCGGTTTTTTCTGTTGCGGATACTGAAGCTGCAGAAACGTCTTTCTCTACATCACTGGTTTCTAATAAAGTATGCTCCACATCATTCACAGTAGATTCTGCTTTAACGGATGTAAGTTTTGAATCAGATGATCCGGAAGTAATGGTGCTATCAGTGGTTTGGCATCCATAAATAGCAAACAACAGGAACACCGCAAAAAAAGAGTTATATAATAATCTCTGTATGGCTTTCATATTTTAGATTCTCCGAATACTATTTGTTAATAGACTAGTTTAATGTAGAAAAAACATATTACAACTATTAATAAAGAGTGTAAAGAAATAACTCGATTGGTCATACATTAGGTTGACAGATAATTGTTTATATGCTAGAAAATAACCTTATTTTACTTGCGGTAATCAACGTATATACCATAAAACACGATCTACAATCTGTTCCATTTTACCTTCATTTTAATAAAATAGTAATTTTATATATTACATAAATAGTCAGGAGTATTTTTTTTATGAGATTCCCCTTTGCTGAATATGGTTCCAGAGAGCTCTCTTTTTTTGGAATGTTCTTATTTGTAATGATAGTATTGAGTCTCTTTTTTTATCCGTTAGCCTGTATACCATTTTTTATATTCCTCTTATTTGTTTTCTATTTTTTCAGGGACCCTGAAAGGAACATTCCTGAGGGAGAAAACAGTCTGGTCTCTCCTGCTGATGGCAGAATAATTGCAATATCGCACGTACAGGAGGAAAATTATTTAAAATGTAAGGCATTGAAAATTGCGATATTTATGTCTCTGTTCAGCGTCCACGTAAATAGAATTTCATATGGCGGAAAAGTTGAATTTATAAAACACGTACCAGGGAAGTTCCTGGATGCCCGTTCTCCTGATTCATCTGAAATGAATGAACATAATTTGATGGGAATCATGACGGACAATGGGAAAACAAAGATTATGATAAAACAGGTTGCAGGAAAGGTTGCCAGGAGAATTGTGTGTGATTGTTCAATTGGACAGGATGTAGAACGAGGCAAGAGATTCGGTATGATTAAGTTTGGCTCCAGGCTGGAAGTCTACATTCCTGAAGAAGCAGATTTTCAAGTAGCTGTCAAAGAAGGACAAATGGTTTCTGCGGGTTCTACCATATTGGGCACTCTAAAAATATAATATGGTATTAGCCGTTTCGGACAAGCTGAAAAAAATATCTTTCGACTCCCCGCTCAGAATAACTTTACACTGAGCAGAACTGAAGTGTTATCAATATTGAAATACCATTACAATTAAGATATTAAATATGATTTTTTGAAATGAGAAATGTTTACTGGTATAATCGAGCATTTAGGTAAAATAAAGCAGGTCAGCTTACAGGCAAATTCGGCAATCATTGTCGTTGACATAGGATCATTAAAAGATGGTGTAATTCCAGGTGATAGTATCGCCATAAACGGGGCCTGCCTGACAGTTACACAGATAAAAGGCACAGAAGTATATTTTGATGTTTCCAGAGAAACATTAAGCAAAACTAATATCGGTAAATTAAATGTTTCCGACCGTGTAAATATAGAAAGGTCTCTGAAGATAGGTGATAAACTCGGAGGGCATTTTGTAACAGGACATGTCGATTGTGTTGGCACAATTAACAAAATAGCAAATGAAACCGGCCAATGCACAGTGTGGATTTGCGTAAGTAACGAGACCACAAGCATGATGATAAAAAAGGGTTCTGTGGCCATAGACGGGATTAGCTTAACCATTGTAGATCTTAAAGAGAAACTGTTTTCTGTTGCTCTTATCCCATTCACGCTTGACGCAACAACATTAGGTTTTAAGAAGGCAGGACAGAAGGTAAACATCGAGACAGACATGTTAGGCAAATGGGTGAAAAGGATATTAACAACTAATGATACCTCCTCATCAGAGATATCGGAAGAGATGTTAAAAGAAAAAGGGTTTATGTAAAAAACAAAATGAAATCTGAGGGCAAAGAAAAAAAAATAATCGGAATAACAATGGGAGATCCCGGCGGTATAGGACCGGAGGTAATCCTTAAAGCACTGGCATCACCTGAAATAATGGCTGCGGCCAATTATGTCATAATCGGTTCTAAAAAAGTCTTGAGTGGCATTGCAGACAATCTCGGTTTAGATACGAGGCTACAGACGTCACGAATCGATAATAGATCATTAAATACATATAGAGGCTTAACAGATGATATAAATATATTAGACCTTGATAACATCTCAGTCCTGGATTCGCTGAAGCACAAACCCCTGCCGGAAAGTGGCAGGGCATCAATAGAATATATTCTGAAAGGACTTGATCTGGCGCTTGGAGATGAAATAGACGCGCTTGTAACAGCGCCCATAAGCAAGGAAGCAATCAAACTGGCAGGTTTTGATTATGCGGGACATACTGAGTTGCTCAAAGAGAAGACATCTGTAGAAAATGTCGTAATGTTTATGGTTGGAAAAAGACTCAGAGTCTCGTTTGTTACTACTCACCTTGCAGTAAATGAAGTATCCGGATTTATTAACCGGAAAAATGTACTCTCCACTATACAAATAACCGCAACAGGGCTTAAAACATTTTTTGGTATTTATCAACCTAAAATTGCAGTTTGTGGTTTAAACCCACATTGCGGTGACGGTGACCGCTTCGGTACGGAGGAGAGAGAAGTTATCATACCGGCGATAGCGCAAGCACGGGAAATGGGGATTGATTGCCACGGACCTCTATCATCAGACACCGTTTTTAATAAGGTGCTTAAAGGAGAGTTTGACAGTGTAGTAGTACAGTTTCACGATCAGGGGACAATCCCGATAAAAATGCACGCGTTCGATTCCGGAGTAAATATTACTCTTGGCATACCTGTTATCAGGACCTCACCAACACATGGTACCGCCTTTGACATAGCAGGTAAAGGTAATGCGGATCCCGGATCAATGATTGAGGCAATAAGTACAGCAGTTACAATGGCGGAAACACGAAATCATTTATTTGTGTAACAAACAAAACGGAAAAGGAGCGAATAATATGGGAAAAATACTAATTGCATACTATAGCAGAACAGGTAAAACAGAGAAAATGGCGGATTATATTGCCGAAGGTATCCGTTTCGGTGGTAACGATGCAGAAATCAGAAAACTGTCTGATATAAAGAGCGAGAAAGAGTTGGAGGGATACGACGGTTATATTTTAGGCTGTCCTACCTATCACAGAGATATGACGGCGAATATGAAGACATTCCTGTTTCTGGTAGAGAAAGCGCAACTGAATGGGAAGGCAGGAGGAGCTTTTGGCTCATATACACACAGCGGTGATGCACCAAAATATATCTATGATACAATGGAAAACGTTTTCAAAATGGATATGACGTCATTAGGGTCTTTCAATCTGCTGGAAAATTTAGTGGAAGGTACTGAGGGCATGAGGGCTTGTCAGGATTACGGAAAGAGCGTTAGTGAAAAGCTGTGACCATTGTTATAGTACCAGGTTCATAAATCAGATTTAGCAACATTATACAGGAAAGGACAGGAAATATGTCAACACAGGACAATCTACAGGAGGCATTCGCCGGTGAATCTCAGGCAAACAGGAAATATCTGGCTTTTGCTAATAAAGCAGATGAAGAGGGTTTTAAACAGGCGGCAAAACTCTTTCGTGCCGCGGCTGCAGCTGAAACAGTGCATGCCCACCAACATCTCAAAGTAATGGGCGGCATCAAAAGTACAAAAGAAAATATTCAGGAGGCCATTGAGGGAGAGACCCATGAGTATACAAAGATGTATCCTCAGATGATTTTAGAAGCAGAACAAGAAGGCAACAAGAAGGCTGTGCAGAGTTTTGATCTTGCCAATAAGGTAGAGAGTATCCACGCAAGCCTGTATCAGAAGGCACTGGACAAACTTGGCGACAATGAATCAGTCGATTATTATGTATGTCAGATATGCGGAAATACGACAGAAAATGATGCTCCCGATAAATGCCATGTCTGCGGAGCTCCTTCGTCCAAATTTACAAAGATTGACTGACCCATGCAAGACGTCCAAGTTAAAGTAAACCCGGTTGATTGGTGTTGCAACAAACGACTTTCCTTCGACATCGCTCAGGATGAGGGAAGACTGAGCGATGTCGAACTCTTATCAACATAGGAAGTCTTTACCTGAATATAAAATCCTTATGAAACAATGCAGCCCTTCAACACTCTCAGGACAAACCCTGAAGGTAGCTGCTAAATTATTAAGACGGATTACTTTAATCATGTTCTTTGAAGATATTATTACATTAGACATTCCACACACAAAATCGATGTTGAAAGCGCTTTTAGAGGAACGAGGCGTTCGTGTCAAAAAACAGTGGGGACAAAACTTTCTAATAGACCAGAATCTGTTACAGTTTATCGTTAAAGCTGCAGAGTTGGGCAGTAATGATGTGGTCTTGGAAATAGGAACCGGTACAGGCTCTCTGACAAGGTTGCTTACTCAGAATGCCAGACATGTTTTCGCTGTAGAACTGGACCGCAGACTGTTTGAAATCATGAAAGAGACACTAAAGGATTACAATAATGTAACTACATTTAACAAGGATATACTGAAATCAAAACACCATATCCATCCGCTAATCGTAGAGTCTATAACTGATTACATCCAATCTGCTCCTTCTCCAGAAAATTTGTCCGTCAAAGTCGTATCCAATTTGCCATATTATATCAGCACACCGGTTATTATTGACTTGCTACAGGAAGTATTACCCATCAAGACAATGATAGTGATGCTTCAGAAGGATACAACAGACAGGATGAAAGCGATACCGGGGACCAGGAATTATGGTGTACTTTCTATCATGGCTAAACTTTTTGCTGATGTAAAAGTATTGAAAAAACTACCACCGGACGTTTTCTGGCCCGTGCCGCTAGTAGATTCTGCTATCGTCAAGATGACAATTAATCGACACCGGTATGCTGACAGGGTTCGTGATTATCAAGACTTTCAGAACGTTATCCATGCAATATATGTTTCAAGAAGAAAAACTTTATTAAATAGTCTATTATCATTTTGTTCAGGACTGGGCATTAATAATAAGTCCAGAAACATACGTAATGACTTGATAACAATTGTAGAACGTACTGACATTAGACCTGAGAGCAGAGGAGAAGAGTTAGACTTGGAAAAACTGATTGATCTTTCCAATGGGATTACTGAGTATTTGAATACCTGGAGACAATCTGTACAGCGATAACAAACCAAGTAACTTTTACGACAAACGCTATCCTTCGACCCCGTACAGGATGACATGACACTGAGCGGAGTCGAAGTGTTATCAACATTAAATTATCAATATCAAATATAATCTGCCATAGCCATAGAGGCAGACAATTACCGGAGGTATTATGAAGTATTTTTTTTCACTTTTTATCTTAACTATTTCATTTGTTTTTTGCGCATCCCCTGCTATCGAATCAGCAAAGAATAAGAGACCAAAAATAAACCTGCGTCCATATTATAAAATAGTACCTCTAAGTGAAATTGAAGAAATCCCCAACATAGTAATACGTGAAAAGAGAGAGAATCAGGGTTTTATTGGACACAGCACAATCAGTCACAATTACGAAATAAATATAATAAAAAACGATAAAGTCGTTATAGATTATGCGACCGGATTGATGTGGCATCAATCCGGTTCTTTGAAAAGTATGAGCTGGAAAAGAGCTAAGAAATGGATAACAGATTTGAACAAGATGAGTTATGCCGGATTTTCAAATTGGAGATTACCAACGCTGGAAGAAGCGGCCTCATTATTAGAACCAATTGAGAAAAACAGTAATCAATTTATTGACACTGTGTTTGATAAAACACAATCAAGTATCTGGACATGTGACAGCAATGTTTCAAGTACCAGTCTACAGCTGGATAGAGCATGGAGCGTAAACTTCATCCATGGTTTAGTAAGCAGAAACGATATAATGTTCGAAAGAAAAAAAGTCCGTCCGGTACGGGTAAGTTCAGGTAATTGAGATTTAAAACTAAAATAAGGAGAGATTCAAATGGCTAATGACGAAGGCACAATATATGTAGCACATTGGACACATACACCGGAAAATTGTCCGGGCAGGACTAACGAAGGCGCGAAGATGCTCACTGATTTCTGGGCGAGCAAGAGTGATTTCGAAAAGAAGGGAATAAAGATACTTGGTTCCTATGTAACAGTAACTGAACACGATTACTATATTATCGTACAGGCAAAAGACTATTCCGAAATGGTCAAGTTCTTCCTGCCGCTCATCCCGACTCAGACCGGTTCATTCAGGCCTGTCCTTCCAATGCAGGAGTGGATTAACATAAACCAGCCAAAGTAACTATGTATTGGTCAGTCACAATCCTCTATAATATAGCTGATTGTGACTGAATCTCTTTTAAGAATGCCTGAAAATAGAGGGATTGTCCCTTATAAGTCTTAAACTTAATGAAAAAGGAGCCATTATGGGACTAAAGCATTATTCACTACTAAAAGGAACACTTATCGACTATCAGGAAGAACGCGATAATGATACTCCACATTTTCAGGTTAAGGTTGATGAAAACGGCAACTTATACCGTATAGCAGTAAACGTATTATCTGCCGCACAACCTTCAGAATTAAAATACATTGTGATTTCTGATTTTTCTCACACAATGACAGATGAACTAAGCAAACTTGAGCATGGCCTGCATTCAGTTAAATCAGAAAAAAATGGTATCGCACTGGATTATATCAGAGGAAATTTATTTGATATAAATAGTATGAAGCTAATACCTCATACGCAAACAGGTCCGGATAACGATTTGAATGACCTGCTTAAAATGTATTCTGACAGGGCAAAGAAGCAAAATGGTCCCATAATTTATGCTTTTGGGGAAAAATGGCCTACATCAAACAGACCCGACAGATATTTTGGTTTTAGTCCGGGACAGGGAATACATGATATTCACATGAATCAAGGAAATAGCGGCCGTTGGAAGAATGATAATGGAGTGTATCAGGATGGAGGATTGCTTTTCTACTTTCCGGAAAATAAACAGTGGATAGGAATATTTCTTGCTTTTCAGTCTCAGGCAATACATACAGATGACAAGACAGGTCATCCGCTTGATACACAACCGGATGACATTCACACTACTGGAAAAATCAGAATTGTTGCTGCATTGGTCAACCCGAAGGGAGATGATTATGGAAAGGAAACAGTCACCTTGCTTAATGTCAGTAATGACGATATTGATCTTAAAGATTGGAAACTATTGAATCACCGTAAAGATTCAAAAATTCTTTTGACCCAGACTTTGGCTGCTGGAGATTCACTAAAAATAGAACTCACCGGACAAGATATCCAACTTGGTAATAAAGGAGGCCAAATAACGCTTTTAACTCCGCAAGGTCTGAAAGCGGATGGCGTCTCTTACTCAAGAAGCCAGATAAGAAGGCAGGGATGGACTTTGATATTTTGAACTTAAAATGAGTGTCCTCACGGACCGTCAAAACGTAGTTTAAATCTTTTAAGAGAACCTATGGTCGGGTCAAGCTATGTAGTTGATAAATAATAAGTTGAGGCTAACAACTGTGCTTAATTTGGTAGTTCTTATAACTGCAAACTTATTGAATAGTGTATCTTTATATTTATTCTGCACCAACAACAAAGAGTCCAGGATTTTTTCTATATCATGATGTTTATATCTTAAGAAGATAACCCGAACCCCTTGTTCTTAAACGATATAATCACTTTGCCAACCCCAACTCTTTTCTAAGCTCAAGATCCTTAACACTGTTTTTATTCCAGTAGTCTGTCATCACGGCATGCGTGCGTCGTGCTTTCGTTGTCAATACTTTTGCATTTTTCCCTGAACCGCTTGTATAGGTATCGCTCCACGACAGAATATCATATGGAAAGTTATTGTTGAAGCGGATAGAAAGAGTCCTTTGCAGGGATGGATAGGTCACCGTATACTGTGAAACACCCCCCCTATCTCCATCCCGTATATTTATTAATTCCGCAACAGCCCCTTCCTCCCCTATATCAATCATGCGTAACGTGGTATAGAAACTCCCGGGAATCATTTTTATTTCTCCTATCGGAAGTTTTTCAGGAGCAATACGTATGTGTGTCCATATCTCATCCTCCAGATGCACAGATGGTACAGTCACGACCCTGTCCCCCTCCTTTTCAAAATATGAATACTGCTTTATTTTATAGTGGTCATCCTCAAGATTATACTGAAGGTAAACATGGCCGCACCAGTCCTGTCTTGTAGTTGATACTTTTAATGTTTTGTCTAGCTGTTGTTTTTCAGTAGAGATTGGTGTAAAAACGGATTTCATCATTGAATAGTCATAGATGCCCGTATCAAATCTCTTGATAAGGTTTAGCTTTAAGACCGGGATACTTTTTTGTCGAGATGATTCATAATCTGACTTTACCTGTATGTCGGGAAGAAATGACTCGGTAACAAATATCAAAATGGCATGACCGGGATGGATTTCGCCATATCGGCCCTGTTCGAGTTCAAAGCGTGTTATTTCCGCACCGTGATTGTGCCAGTATGAGTAAAAGTCCTTTTCCTCAGGTAATGAATAAGCTACGGATGTACAATGAGAAAATACTAGAGAAAATGTTGTCAGCAGTATTATACATTTTATCTTGTATTTCAAAATCATTTCTCCTTTCTTCACTTACCATTAATTTCAACCCCCCCCTCCGCGGCAGGAGTAGAGCTACTACTATTGTATGTGTTGTAGTCAGCTAAGCGCCATTTGGGTAGAAAAATATTGAATGTGCGCCTTATAAGTGGTTTGATTTATCAAACCCGTGTTTCCAGGCACGATAAATCGTACCGTTTCATCACGCATAAAACGAAAATCCCATAAATCAAATTATTATGTTGTTTTTCTCCTGCATTCCTTACATCCTTATAGTTGTTTCTTTTGTAGCGACTATAACTAATTTTTTATAAGAAATCCATGAAACCAAGAGACTGTTTATTTTTACATTCATCAACAATTACCACTATACATTAGTATATAAATTCCACACACAATCATATTCCAACAGGACAACATGGTCAAGTTGAATCTGTTAAATAAAATATGTAACCAATACCACCGGATGTCCTGGCTAATCATCAAAGCATATAAAAAATATTTAACAAGGAGTAACAAATCAGGTATACTTATTAGAGTTTAAAGTGCCTACTCGCCTGAATGACGTTATCAGGCAGGAAGTCTCAAGTGAACTAAAGTTAACTGCCTGTATATGAACATGCAGGTAGATAGCAATACCACGCTTAGCGAAGTTAAAAACTTTTTTTCTTTAGGCACTTTAGACACTTCAAACTTGATTTTAACATGATTGTAATATGGAAAGAACACAACCTGCAGGCTACTTACATACAGGATTAGATAGATATGAGGTTTTTGACTTTCAAGAGAATGGATTAGGAGAGCTAAAGTCTTTCATTAAGAGCAAAAAACTGCCCTTCAGTTTTCATGTACCATTTTTCAGACCCTCTTATTTTCCCTATATAGGTGTAACCACTTTTTTTCTGAATGATGATCCGAATAAAAGGACTCTCTCTTTTAAGCTGATCGACAACACCATGTATTACGCGAAGGAGTGGAAAGCAGATTTTGTCGTAACACATCTGACCTGGAAGGATGATTCTCCTGACAGGAAAAATGCAATAAACCTTGCGAATGACACAAGGTTAAAGTTCTGTGATCTGGCAGACAGATATAAGTTGCCAATTAATATTGAGTTCGGTGGATATTCGGGACATTTTCATGAGCCGGAACAATTTGTAGATTTTGTCAGTGATCACCCTTTATTGGGCATCTGTATTGATATAGGCCATACATCACTTATATCAGGAATACGAAATCGTAATTTTTTTAAAGATGTAGAAACTATGGCACCATATACAAAATCAATACATGTGTGGAACACGAAGGGTATGGAACATTGTAAAAAGTATAATCACGTACCTGTCCATCCTTCACAGAAAGCAAAAGATGGATGGATAGACATAAAAAAAACACTCGAAATAATTTTAGCACATAATAAAAACTGTAACATAGTATTCGAATATAACCATACATATTACGACAACATACCAGGTGAGGTTAAGGAAGGTATGGATTGGGTGAAGGGAATAGTAAACAGAAAATGACAGAGAACAAAGAGTTCAAGATATTATTTATAAACTGTAATACCATGATGGATGTCCTTCTTCCTGTGGGACTCTCCTTGATATCAGCATGCCTCAAAGAAGAAGGTTTCGGGGTAAAGTTGTTCGACACTACCTTTTACAAAACCGCAACAGAAACGGGTGACGAAGCAAGAGCAAAGAACCTTCAGGTAAGAAAAACAAACCGTGAGGAATTCGGACTGGTATATAAAGATACAGATATGTTTGAAGATCTTAAAAAGATGGTGGAAGAGTACAAACCGGATATTATCGGCCTTTCGTGCATAGAGTGCACTTACGAACTTGGTATAGATATGCTGAAAAGCATTAGAGAGTATTACAACGTTCCCATGATTGTGGGTGGTATCTTCGCCACTTTTGCCCCTGCGGAGATAATCGCTGAAGATTGTGTCGATATGGTATGCGTGGGAGAAGGAGAATACGCACTTGTTGAACTATGTAATAAAATAAGAGAAAAACAGGACATAACTACCGTACAAAACCTGTGGATCAAGCAGAACGGCAAGATATACAGAAACGGGATCAGAAGGCCCGTTAATCTTGACGAGCTGCCGTTCCAGGACTGGACAATATTCGAAGCCAGGAGATTTTACAAACCCATGGGCGGCAAGATATCTATGACCGGCACATTTGAAATGAACAGAGGCTGTCCATACAGTTGCCGGTTCTGCAGTGATTACGGGCTTAATAAACTGTACGCAAATAACGGCGGTTACTATAGAGAAAAAAGTATCAAAAGGCTTATTGACGAGATGAAGGAGAAAAAAGAGAGATACAATCTGGAATTTGCATATCTGGTAGCCGAAAGCTTTCTTACTACAAAACGGGAAAGAATAGCAGAATTCATAGAACGTTATAAGGAAGTGGATATACCATTCTGGATTGAAGCAAGACCGGAATCAATCAATGAAGAGAATATTAAACTCCTTGAGTCTTCAGGTTGTGAGGGAATAAGCCTGGGTATTGAAAGCGGCAACATGGAACTGCGCCGTAATCTTCTTGGCAGGAATATGAACGACGAAACAATATTAAAGGCTTTCAGCCTTTTAGAGAAGTCCAGTCTCAGGGTAAGCGCTAACAATATTATAGGCTTCCCGACAGAAACCAGGGAGAATATTTTTGAGACAATTGAGTTTAACAGAAAATTAAATGTACCAGGTGTTATGGTGTCACTATACAATCCATATAAAGGCACTGCATTACGCGATTATTGCGATGAAGAGGGTCTCATGCAGAAAGACGCGCATGCAGGTGACTACAGATCTGAAACAGTATTAAACATGCCTCAAATCTCCAGAGAGGAACTCCTCGCCCTTCAGAAAACATTCCCTCTATACGTAAGGTTCCCCAAGAGTGAGTGGCCAAGGATTGAAAAATGCGAAGGCGACAGCAGGGAAGCAGAAGCATTGTATGAAGAATTATCCCGTGAATATACTGAGAAGTATTTATAGTTAAACCATGAATAATCGGTGAAAAACAAGAAGAAATACAAAATACTATTGCTAATTGTCGGTTGCTCAATTCTTATTGCACTGATTTACAAAGTTGGTCCTTCAATTATTTACCAACAATTCATTATCCTGAAATGGAAAGTTTTGCTTCTGTTTTTTCCATTCTCACTGGTTTTTATCCTTGATACACTGGGATGGAAGTATTCATTTAAAGTAGGGAACATATGTTTTAAAGACCTCTTTATAATAAGACTTGCAGGAGAATCGGTAAATTCAATAATACCATCCGCAAATTTTGCCGGGGAACCTTTAAAAGCTTATTTTCTTAAGAGGCACAATATTTCAATGGTTGATGGTATGACCTCTGTTGTCATCTCAAAAACAATGATGGTGATAACACAGATAATTTTTGTAATGATTGGAATCCTCCTTTTTCTATATAAACTAAATATCTCCAGTACACGTTTGACAGGTTCAATAGCAATTGTATTATTAGGTATACCCGTAATAATATTCATTATCTTTATACAGAAACATGGTCTTTTTGCCTTTCTGTTAAAACTATTACGAATACTGAGAATAAGGATACGTTATATTGAAGAGAGGGAAGTCAGGCTGAGAGAGCTTGATGAAAACATATACCAATTTTACTGTCACAACAAAAAGAAGGCTTTTTACTCCTTTGTCTGCTTTTTTATGGGTTGGCTGGCGGGCTTGCTGGAAGTATTCCTGATTTTTTACCTGTTAAATATACCAGTAGATACTGTGTCAGCATATGTGATTGAATCACTTTCAACAGTTGCAAAAGGTATAACGTCATTTATACCTGGTAGCGTTGGTGGTCAAGAAGGAGGCATTATCGCCATATTCACAAGCCTGAAATTCGGCGCCGGTGTAGCGCTAACATTTGGTATTTTGAGAAGGTTCCGGGAAGTAATATGGACCGGTATCGGGTTATTTGTCCTTTCAAAACTTGAATGGGCAATTGCAGGACTACCAACGAACGAATAGTGTATTAACACGTATCATCACTTTTTCCCTGGTCAAAACTGTAGGGCCCGTTTCCCAAACGGGCATCATAATAAGCCCGTTTGGGAAACGGGCCCTACATGTTTACGACTAATAGTCTCATAAAACACAATCCCTACTCGATCTATGTGTTCTTTCAATTCCAGATGTTTAAGTTTATAGTAATTGGTCACATTAAAAAGATATGGGGTGGGCAGTTCATCCAGTTCCATGAGAAGTTTACCGGTAAGATCTTCTTCAGAGCGGCTGAAAAAGGCAAAGTCTATATCTGATCCTTTTTCATAATTCCCTTTGGCCCTGGAGCCATAAATTACTACTTTTTCAATTTCCGGAATTTTCAAGAAATAGTCTCGCAGAAGATCAATTGTGGATTTCGGCAATCCAAACATTATTTATCTTCCATTTTACTTTTAAAAAAATGATAGAGTTGTTTAATATTTTCTGTAATCAAGGCTAAAGTAGGGATGGCAAAAAAACAAAATAACTTAAGTAGTCCCACTTGACATCGCAACTGCCGAAAGTTATACTGCCGGTATGAAAACTGCAATTTCAATCCCAGACTCTGTATTTAAAGCAGCTAAAAAGCATGCAAAACGTATGCACAAGTCGCGTAGTCAGCTTTTTTCTGAAGCGATGGCTGAATACCTGGAAAGACACACTTATGGTCAGGCATGATGGAAATATCAATTAACGTTTTAAGATCTTTAATTTATCTCTTCCTCCAGAAAACCATACAAATCCCCGAATCCGACAACGTCTTTTGCCACATATCCAACCGGTATTAAATCCTCCGTAAGCAAGACGACAAGTTTGCCTTCCTTTGAGTCAAGGAGCTCAGGGTCCAATGCTATATCCACTATGTATTTTATGTCAGGAATAATACCCTTCCATTTTGATTGTTCGTCCGAACCCTCAGCAGAACGGACATGAGCGCTGAAATTTGGAGATTTATCTTTATATACGGTTGCAATATTGAAATCGGCGCCATCTTTTACCTCACCGTATATTTCATTTCGAAAGTTGTAAGATACCGATATCATATCATCACACCCTTCAGGTTCCAGTTTATGGCTCCCTTCTTTATGCACCATCCCATGTCTCCATGTCTTATAACTGCATATATTGTTTTCGTAATCATAATCCGTGACCATAGCACGCTCTTTTTCCCTCTTGATCTTTTTTTCATACGAATTGACAGGTTTAAGTCTGTTGGTAATATCATCAATCGTCATAGTTGTTCTGTAGATGTTGTGTCTATGTATAATCTTATCAAGAAATCCTGCCGTACACGCGTCAATCGTTACAACCAGGCTATCACCGTCTCTCTCACATTTAAATGTGGCTGTCCCTACTTTTTTGAAAAGCCAGAATCCGATATTGTACCTGAGAACCTCTCCTTCAAATGTATTTGTATCAGCGTTTACTCTCCCGGTATGAAAGAGAAATGGTAACAGCAAGCACGAAGCAATCTTTATAAAATAGTGTTCGGATATTGCAACATTAATCATCTATATCTTCAAAAATTGTAATGTTTTTTCAGGAATGTCTTTATTGCCACCCATTTTCATTGACATAATGTGAGAACGCAGAAATTCCAGATTGTCCGGGGTGTCAACATCGTACCATGGTGGAAGCACATATAAGGGTTTACTTATCTCCTGTATCCTTGACAGGGTCTGGCTGAATACTGTTGATGTGCTCCAGTCAACACCTTCAAAAATTGAATCGTTCTGCTCTGAAAGACCTATAAGATAATAACCACCATCGAAAGTTGGGCCTATTGTGACAGGAACTTTTTTCAGTGCTTCAAAGGCGTCCCTTATATAAGTTAAAGGAAGGGTAGGACTGTCTGTGCCTATAATTACTGTTCTTTTTGAACCTTTATCGAACGAGTGTTTGAACGCATTTTTCATTCGCTCACCAAGATTATGCCCCTCTTGTTGTAAATAATTTACTGATTTACCACATATACCTTGAAGTGTAGCTTCCGCATTTGGAGGCGTAAATGCGATAGTTACTTGATTGCATTTCAGTTTGTGTGTATTAGAAACTATGTCGGCAATAAATGCTTTGTATAACTCAGCAGCTGCCGGGGGAGAAAGAATAGGAGTAAGCCTGGTTTTGACCTTACCTGGAATTGGGCCCTTTGCGAATATAATAAAAGATGTACTCATTTATTATATGAAAGGATGGTTTCACTGGCTACACGCATAAGCCCTTCTCTATTCATTGTAGAAGTCAGACTATATAGTGTATTGCCATGTTTCCACATAACTACATTATATCCATTATATCTTGCAAAGTAATATGTCCTGCCCTTGAAGAATTTGTGCGGTAGTTTGTCCATATCGATCCCTGAACCGTTTGCCATCTCTAATGAAATTTTATTTTGATTACCTCTTAATCCAACATAAGCACTTTTTCTTCCGTCCCGGCTGTAGTCCTTACAACCTAAGAGTTCCATTTCACGCCCATTAAATTCAGGGACATCGATGGCAGGATTAGATCGTTGTAAATTTTGAAAATGCCTTCTTATTTCATTACTGTCTGAACTTACAAGATCAAGATGCATATTGTTATTAACGAAGCTATCGTGACGTTCTGCCGCGACTTTAACAATAGGAGAGTACTCTACCGGTCTGAAAAAAGCAAGATAAGCGGCAAGGCCAATAATAGTCATTGGTAATAACACCGCCATTGTTACATATGCCGGCCGTAAAGTAAATAAGCCAAAAATCCCATCCAAGAACGTCCTTTTAGATTCTACTACTGAAGGTTCCGGCCTGCTACGTCCTTCGTTTAACTCTGCCCACTGGCTCTTGATACTTTGCAGTAGATGTTGAGGTGTTTTGTGAATTTGGGTTTTTTCTTTTACGGTTCTCTTTATTGCCTGTTCGAACTCGAACTTTTCACAACACTTATGACATAAATCTATATGTTGTCTGATGTTTGAATAGTTCGTTTCATCAAGTTCATTATCCAGGAATTCGTGGAATTGCTCAATAGCTTCGTTACAAGTCATTATATTTCTTTTCCCTCATGTCTTTCTTTCAAAAAACCTCTTTCGTTTGCATAGTTCCATAAAGATTTCTGCAACAATTTTCTTGCTCTGAAAAGTCTCGATTTTACAGTCCCTATCGGACATCCAATAATTTCTGATATTTCCCCATAACTGAGTTCTTCAATATCCGAATACAAAACAACCTCCCTGAAAGCAAGCGGCAGGTTATTAACCGCATTTTTTACCTCATCCTCCAGAAACTCATAAACATCTGAAACTTCTCCTCTTTCATACTCTCCTGTTTTCTTATCAGTTTTAATCTTGTTGAATAAATAAAAGTCTTCAACCTCATCATAATGAACCGATTTGGGCTCTTTAATCTTCTTTCTATAGGTATTAATGAATGTATTTCGTAAAATCCTGAATAACCATGCCTTCAGGTTGGAACCTTCCTTAAACGTATGTGAAAATCTATGTACCTTAAGGTATGTTTCCTGAACAAGGTCTTCTGCTGATTCCCTGCTTCCTGTCATTCGCATTCCAAAGTTAAAGAGCGAATCTATATGTTCAAGGGCTTCTGCTTCAAACTCGCTAATTTTACTTTCCTGATTGACAAAGTCTTCCATTCATCACCTTATATAACAGCTTATTAAGGAAAAAGGTTCCTGTTTAAATATTTTAAAATAATTTTTGTCCATGTTATTAAACACAGGAAAAAAGGCAAGAAAATTATTAATAGAATGATATAAAGGTGTGAAATAACGGCTACATAGCTAAAATCTTATTTACTTTTTCAACTAAATACATTATAGTTATGCGTTTGTAACTATTCGCGGAGTATCATTAATAAACTAAACCCTATTGCATCAAGAGCCACAATTACCTTAATCCAATTTTATAAGGAAAACGGTATTCATTGACAAATAAGGCTTGACACTTGTATACATATGATACCCCGTGAATAGTTACAATCGTATTTTTAAAGACTTTATTGTAATTAATTTATCAAAATAGAGCAATTAGCTTTCCAGGTTTTAGCTAGTTCAAGGAGATACTTATGAGTAGAAAAACGGTTATAGTTGATGGTTGTACCGCATGCGCACATGTGGTACACGCTACTAATGAAATTATTACAATTTATCCAATAACGCCTTCTTCTCCTATTGCGGAAATCTGTGATGCAAAGTCCGCTAAAGGGCAGAAGAATATTTGGGAATCAGTGCCAAAAGTCAGCCAGATGCAATCTGAAGCAGGTGTTGCGGGTGCTGTGCATGGTTCTCTTACTACCGGAGCAATGGCTACAACTATTTCTGCTTCTCAGGGACTTCTCTTAATTATACCTAATATGTACAAAATTGCCGGTGAGTTGACACCTACAGTGTTTCATATAACCGCCCGTTCTCTTGCGGCGCAGGGGTTATCTATTTTTGGAGACCATTCAGACGTAATGGCGGCACGTTCTACCGGTTTTGCCATGTTGTGCTCTCAAAACGTCCAGGAATCAATGGACTTTGCGCTTATCGCCCAGGCCGCCACACTTGAATCCAGAATTCCGTTTATGCACTTCTTTGACGGATTCAGGACTTCACATGAAGTACAGAAGATCGAAGAGGTCAGTTTCGACGATATGCGCGCCGTAATAGATAATGATCTTGTAATTGCCCACCGCAAAAGAGGCCTTACCCCTGATCGTCCCAATATTCGTGGTACATCACAGAACCCTGATGTTTACTTCCAGGGAAGAGAGACTGTTAACAAGTACTATGACGCGACCCCTGCCATCGTCCAGAAGGCAATGGACAAATTTGCCGAAGTCGTCGGACGTCAGTATAAACTATTTGATTATCTGGGTGACCCGGATGCGGAACATATAATTGTCATCATGGGTTCAGCAAGCGAAGTTACACTTAATACCGTAAACGCGCTAAATGCCAAAGGTGAAAAACTTGGAGTTGTACTGGTAAGGCTTTATAGACCGTTTGATATAGAGGCTTTTGACGCAAGCCTGCCATCAAGCGTAAAATCAATAGCTGTGCTTGACCGTACAAAGGAACCAGGCGCAATTGGTGAACCTTTATATCTTGATGTCAGGACGGCCATTGGAGAGATGATGGACAGAGGCACATCAAAACTAAAGTCTTATCCAAAAATAATTGGAGGACGCTATGGCCTTGGCTCAAAAGACTTTACACCAGCGATGGTAAAGGCAGTATATGACAACCTTTCATCAGAAAAACCCAAAAACCATTTCACCATAGGAATTAAAGATGATGTTTGCGGCACCAGCCTTGATTTTGATGACTCTTTTGACATTGGAGAAAAAGGTGAATTCAGATCACTGTTTTACGGTTTAGGAGCAGACGGTACTGTAGGTGCAAATAAAAACACTATTAAAATAATTGGAAATGAGACAGATAATTACTCACAGGCATATTTTGTCTATGATTCGAAAAAATCAGGCGCGACTACCGTATCGCATCTTCGTTTCGGAAAGGATAGAATACAGAAACCATATCTCATTAAAAAGGCAAATTTCATTGCATGTCACAATCCTTCGTTCCCGGATAAGATAGATATGCTTTCAAACGCTGAAGATGGTGCGACATTCCTCCTTACCACATCTCACAATAAAGACGATGTTTGGGACACATTGCCGGCTGAGGTACAGGAACATCTTATATCCAAGAAGATGAAATTCTACATTATTGATGCCATTGCGCTTGCCGAAGAGATTGGCCTCGGCGCAAGAATCAACATGATCATGCAGACCGCATTTTTTGTTATTTCAGGGATTATTCCTAAAGAGGATGCTGTAAAATCAATAAAAACAGAAATCAAAAAGACATACATGAAGAAGGGTGAAGATATTGTCAATCTAAATTATAAAGCGGTAGATTCCGCATTACAGAATATTGTTGAGGTACCTGTCCCTGTTGAGGCTACCAGCTGTAAATGCATGCGTCCTCCGGTGCCTGATCACGCACCTGCTTTTGTTAAGGACGTAACAGCAACATTGCTGGCTGACAAAGGAGACTCCCTTCCTGTGTCTAAAATGCCTGATGATGGAACATGGCCAACGGCAACCACTCAGTATGAAAAGCGAAATATCGGTGTCAATATTCCTGTCTGGGAACCTGACGCCTGTATTCAATGTGCTCAATGTTCGTTTGTCTGTCCGCATGCCAGCATCAGGGTAAAGGCATATGACCCTTCACTGCTTAATGGCGCGCCTTCCACATATAAATCCATAGACGCAACGGGTAAAGATATGCAGGGTCTTAAGTTTACCGTACAGGTTGCCCCAGAGGATTGTACCGGTTGCGGTTCATGTGTTTTTAACTGTCCGGGACAGAAAAAAGATGCTGATGGAAACAAGATTGAAGGTGTTAAAGCGATCAATATGAAGTTCCAGGAACCATTGCGTGAGACGGAAGCCGAATGTTACGATTTCTTTCTCAAACTTCCTGAAACAGACAGGTCAAGATTCAAGGTTAACAGTGTTAAAGGCAGTCAGTTCGTGAAGCCTCTTTTTGAATATAGCGGTGCATGTTTAGGTTGCGGAGAAACTCCTTATATCAAATTAATGACACAGATGTTTGGAGATCGCCTGATGATTGCGAACGCGACAGGTTGTAGCTCCATTTATGGCGGAAACCTGCCTACAACACCGTACACAACAAGGGACGATGGCAGAGGGCCTGCCTGGTCAAATTCTCTATTCGAAGACACGGCAGAGTTTGGACTCGGCATGAGACAGACAATGGACAAGTTCCACGCACAGGCGATGGAATTGATAGATCGTCTTGCCGCGGACTCCTCTTATGCGGATTTAAAGGATCTGTTTAGTGCAATCAAACAAAATGCAGGCGTATCAACACAAGAAGATATTGAGGTGCAGAGAGGCCGCATTGATGAACTGAAGAAAAAACTCTCCGGATGCGATTCTCCTGAAGCAAAGAGCTTACTATCCCAGGCTGACTATATAATCAAAAAGAGCGTATGGTCCGTCGGAGGAGACGGCTGGGGTTATGATATCGGTTATGGAGGAGTAGACCACGTACTGGCAACAGGTGAGAACATAAAGTTATTGATCATGGATACTGAAGTGTATTCAAATACCGGCGGTCAGATGTCAAAAGCAACACCCCTTGGTGCAGTTGCACAGTTTGCGGCCGGTGGCAAGACAACTCCCAAGAAGAACATCGGCATGATAATGTCAACGTACGGTAATGTTTATGTGGCCCAGGTGAACTTTGGTGCAAATCCGGCCCAGACAATCAAGGCATTTGCAGAAGCAGAGGCATATGACGGTCCGGCGTTGATAATTGCATATTCAGTTTGTATTGCACATGGCATGGATATGAGTAAGGGTATCGATGCGATGAAGAAAGCGGTGACAAGTGGTTACTGGCCGCTCTATAGATATAATCCTGAACTCGAAGCGCAGGGTAAAAACCCGCTTCTTATCAACAGCAAAGAGCCTTCAACTCCATTTGAAGAGTATGCGTATCGTGAGAACCGCTACAAGGCGCTAAGGGCAGCCAATCCGGAAGCCGCAGCAGATCTTATGGAACAGGCAAAAGCAGACATCAAGAGAAGGTGGAATCTGCTTAAACACATGGCGGCGTGGGATCCTTCTGCGTGAGATATATTTATTGAATCTAATTCTGATTTTGTGTTAAGACGAGCTGAGTTTTAAGAATTTTTTACGTAAACTGTATAGCCTTATTTTATAAAGAAACCACCACACGGTTAAGTTTTGGCTACATACCCTTGCCGTAGCTATGCAAGCGCCCATCTGTCAAGGATGCTGATAGAATGGTGCCTAAATGCCGAAAGTTAAATCCACTAATAAGGATAGTTAGTCGTGTATAGCCAATATTTTATGCTGCCGCCAACAGAAACATTTGTTCAGGCGCTACAACCTCTGTTTTATGGTAATTTCACATGATTCTAAATGACTTATGACAGATTTAAGCAAATTTTTCTTAATTCATCTGTACAGGAAACCACCAGCTATCAGGCTGTGTCACAACCAGTTTCTTTAAGTACAATCTTGACCGTGGATAGACGATTGATTGGGTTGGAGACTGAAGAACTCCGTTTACACCGGATGAACCTGAATCAGTGTGACTCAACAAGACAGACAGTGAGTTGGGTCATTTAAACTATAGGGGATGTAAAGAGAGATAACACCAAAAAGAATTATTTTTAGATAAGAAATTTCAGCAAGGAGCATTGGTTAGCGGATTGTCAAAAAGTATAACTCCAGTTGCCATACTGACCCTCTTCCGTTACAATTTTTCTCTTGCACTGATTATTAACTAATGCATCTAAAAATAGTAGAAAATAGTCTTGACAAATCAAGCCATTTTACGTTAGATTATAAAACAATTACATTATAAAACACCATATTTTCTTGAGTTGCTGTTAGTAGTTTAATGATTGTTGTATAATTTTGAGATACATTAGTAATCAATACGAAGCTTAAACGTTAATATACTTTTACATTATATGATTAAATTAAAGGAGGGAAACTCATGAAAACTTTTCAGAAGTTACCTTGTATATGTAAACGGGTTACCATGCCGAGTGACGGACAAAATAAAGGAATGAGACGATCGATTTATTTTTCGGTTGCATTGGTGTTTTTATTACTGGTGGCCGTATCTGCTAATGCTACGCAGATAACGTATGATGTTTCTTTCAGTGCCAATACTTTCCAGATTGGGGCGGGACCAGATCCAGCGCCTACAGATCCTGTCTCAGGTAATTTTACGGTCACACTCGATCCAACAGTGGCAGTGACGAACAATACAGCCGACATCGCTTTGAATAGTCTGAATATTGCGTTGGGTTCGATGATTTCCTTCTCTTATGACCCAGTGGCCGGAACATTTCCTGCTGGTAGTTTAAGGGTGGGTGGTCTCTCGTCTGGTTCGGATGTTATCCAATTCAGCCCTTCGACCGATGATTTCTGGCTCTATATCAATGATTTTGCGACCACTCCGACATTCGAGCAGTTTGGGTACACACAAACATCTGTCAGCAACGCAAACTTGTTCTTTACACTAAATCAAACTGGTTCTGTTAATGTTGCTGCTGTTGAATCGGTACCCGAGCCGGCAACAAATGCCTTATTAGGAATAGGACTTGCCGGGATAGTAGGTTATGGCGTAAGAAGAAGGTGGAAAAAGGAGTGGTTAATAAAAGCCAGATAGTTGATTGCCGATCATTGCCAAATTAGTTCGAGAAGGTTTGTTTGTATAATTTGTAAAAAAAGTACCAGCCGTCTAAAAACCATAGGCTTTCATTTCACTGCTTTGATTCTATTGTTAACTCCGTCGAGTTAACAGACATGGATATGATAATCACAATTACCCTGCGTGCCTATAAAAGCTGGACATTTTACTTGTAATGTTTATCTAACCAATTATTTACCAATATTGATTCATTATACAGACACCTACATTTTTCATTAGCTGATGGATGTAGGTGTTTTTTTATTGATTGTCCATCCTAAACTAAATTTCAACAGAGTGAGTTTGCCGTACTGGGAATTTTACTTAACGAAATTACGTATGAAGCCAAAAATCAGATTCCTTGCGATTTAATATATTAAAGTGCTTAAAGTAAAGATAACGCTATTGAATATGAAGTAAACTCGACTTACAACTAACAATATAATCAAGAAAGGACTTTTGAACTATTAGGAATGAGTAATTTACAAAGCATGATAAAGTATTTGATTTATAGATGATATATCGATTTGTGCCATCTATAAATATATCAATTATTTGTTGGGTAACTTACTGATTGTTAGTATATAATAAGTTTATATTATGAATCGATTAAGTTGGTATATTATGCTGGGTGCAATGCTGATTGCGTTGTCTGCTTTTTTCTATGTTTTGCATTACTTCATTTTCAAGGATTCTCATCATATATTTATATTCTTGATTGGAGACATCGCCTTTGTATTCATTGAAGTTCTTATGGTATCTTTGATCATCCATCGTGTACTTGAAGACCGAGAAAAAAAGGCTCGGCAGAAACACATGAACATTATCATAGGGGCATTTTTCAGCGAAGTCGGAATGAAGCTTTTGGAAATTCTGTCCAAGTGGGATCCTCAAATAGAAAGAATACAACGAGAGTTGGCCTTCAAGGGAGACACTGCTGAAATAAGATTCGCAAGGGTCTGTAAGTATTTGAGGAAACATGATTTTAGCATTGAGCAGGAGATGCCCGATTGGGAGGCTTTAAAGGTATTTCTTGTAGCGAAGAGGGATTATCTCTTGAGATTGTTGGAGAATCCAAATCTACTAGAACACGAATTTTTTACAGACTTGTTATGGGCTGTGTTTCATATGGCTGAGGAATTCGAGGCTCGTATGGATGTAGATTGTTTGCCTAGTGAAGACCAAGATCACCTCCATGGTGACACGAAAAGAGTATATGGACAGCTTGCCCTGCTGTGGCTGAAGCACATGGAGCACTTAATAGTCAGTTATCCATTTCTGTTTTCTATCTCAATGAGATTAAACCCGTTTGATCCTAACCCAACCCCCATTGTGCAGAAGTCACAATAATGCTGATTACTACCCAAGAGTTATGCTAAAGCCTATCAAATGAATAGTCGATAAATGGACTATTCTGAGCTTCTTGAATTTGTAATAGAAGAATATCGTAAAATGATTGAGTATCTTGCTCAAGGGAACTTAGGCATCAGGATTGTGCTGGTAAGATGTGGTTTGAGGTGGGCAAACTCTAACTTTGAAGTTGGTACAATGAACGCGGGCAGGTGAGATTACAAAACATTCCCATCATAAGTTAAAGTACTATCAATAACGATGAAAATAGTTTAACTATCAGAAACTGTATAAATGTGTTTTTTTCTGCGAAAGGATATAATACTATGCGTTTTAACTTAAGGATTATAACAGGCTGCTTGTTTGCCACATTTTTCTTATTTACAAAAGTTTCTCTGGGAAGCAACCCCAGTGATTGGGCACCGACATGGAAACTTCCACCAGAAACGAGACCTGAAAATATTGTTGATGAACCCATAACGATACCGGGAGACGTCAAGAAAAGCCAGTTCTTCAGTCCAACTGCCTGCGGAGCCTGTCATCCTGAAATCTTTAAGATGTGGAGTGGTTCAACTCATGCGAATGCCTGGAAAAACCCATTATTTCAGGCGGTTTATAATCTGGGTAAAGAAACAGCCAAAGGAGAGTCACAAAAACAAACCATAGAATCATGTGTCCGCTGCCACCATCCTATTGGACACAGTGCAGGAGAAACAGACCTTCCTCTGGATGATGAAAAGGGAGGTGTTGTATGTGATTTCTGCCATTCTGTAAGAGCAACAACAGGAATCGGTAACGCGCCGTACATTTTAAGTCCCGGTAATGCGGTTGCAATGGAGGGAGGCACCAAGTATGGGCCGTTTGATGACTGTCCTGATACGATACACAAAAGTCAATTTTCCGAGTTACACACACGCTCAGAATTCTGTGGAGGTTGCCACGATGTATCACATGCGGGAAATGATCTTCCTATAGAACAAACTTACACCGAATGGAGACAAGGTCCGTATAATACCGGTGATCCAGAGACCTCTGTACATTGCCAGGACTGCCACATGAGACAGCGTCCCGGCTTTCCCTCCACAGGAAGTACTGAACGTCCTGATAACCCTGGGTTTGCTTCTCCGGAAATAATGGGAGGCAAAGAGAGGCCACATATATGGACTCACTATTTTGTAGGCGGAAGCGCTGCCCACATCTCTCTGCCACCAAACTCAGAGGTGCAGCCTCAGATGGCTATTGATAGGTTAAAGAATGCAGCAACACTTGAAGTTCATGTAAATCCAGATGTCAAAAAAGGCGGCTTACTACAATTTCAGGTAGACATTAAAAATACTGGAGCAGGACATTATCTGCCTACCGGTCTGACAGAGTTACGGCAAATGTGGTTAGAGGTTTCTATAACTGATTCTGCCGGAAGCCTTCTGTTTAAGCGTGGTGGAGTGGATAGCAAAGGAAATATTGATTCAGTGGCGACGATATATCACACAGTATTTGGAAATGAACATGGAGAACCGACCGTACATGTCTGGGAGGCGACACACATCATCTCAGACAATCGAGTTCCTCCAAAAGGAAAGAAGGAAGAACAATTCTCTTTATTAATCCCGGAAGATATTAAGCTTCCATTAAAGATAAAGGCTGTTTTGAATTATCGTAGTGCTCCGCAGTATCTTGTGAATGATCTTTTGGGTGAAAAGTCAATTGAACTCCCCATAATTAATATGACGGAATTGACAAAGGAACTCAGCCTGTGAGGCTTGCCGGTCATTCCTCAAATAAGAAAGTATTTGTTTCATAGTGTTTTTTAGAATTAATAATTAAAAGATGTAAAAGCATGGTTCATATAATTTTTTTTAGTGATAATTTTTTTAATTAAATAAAAGTCAGGGAGAAACAGCATGTCAACAATGGATAATTTAGAAGACGCTTTTGCCGGTGAGTCACAAGCAAACAGAAAATACCTGGCCTTTGCCAAAAAGGCAGAAGATGAGGGATTTGGTCAAGTGGCAAAACTTTTTCGTGCCGCAGCCGAGGCGGAAACGGTACATGCACATAAACATTTGCGAGTAATGGGAGGTATCAAAAGTACTAAAGATAATCTTCAGGAGGCAATAGGCGGTGAAACACACGAGTTTACAAAAATGTATCCTGAAATGATTGAAGAGGCAAAGAAAGAGGGAGATAATAAAGCCCTGCAGAGTTTTGAATTTGCCAATAAGGTTGAGAGTATCCATGCAGATCTTTATCAAAAAGCTCTTGATAATCTTGGAAAGAATGAAAACGTTGATTATTATGTCTGTCCAATCTGTGGAAATACAGTGGAAAACAGCGCACCCGACAAATGCCCCATTTGTGGAGCATCAGGTACACAGTTTATGAAAATCAGTTAATTTATTATATTAACCGGGCAATTAAATACGTAATATTATTGTCAGATTATCTGATTGTGAAATAATGTGTTATGCCTTTATAGGTAGCATCTAAATAATTGCCGAGTTAACAAGGAGATCGAAAAATGATAAAATATGTTTGTAAAATGTGTGGCCATGTTTATGATCCTGAAGAAGGTGATCCTAATGCAGGAATAGCGGCCGGTACTAAATTTGAGGATCTGCCTGATGATTGGGTATGCCCTGAATGTGGTGCAAAAAAAAGTCTATTTAAGAAAGCAGATTAATCATAATGAATATAAATAAATTTAATGCGATTAGCTGTTTATTTGCTCTTGTCTTTGTGAATGTTGCGATACAATCATTTACTACTGCCGGGGGCAGGGTTGATATGACTTACGGTAGAGGCAGAAGTATGCTCGTGGAATCTGATTCAGAACGTTCAAAAGAACTTATCAAACCAATTCCAATAAACTATTACTACGATAAGGCAAAAGTCGAATTAGGAAAGAAATTATTTTTTGAACCCAGATTGTCCAAATCTGGCGGGATAACCTGCAACTCCTGTCATAACCTCTCAACTGGTGGTGCAGATAATTTGCCAAGCTCTATCGGACATAAATGGTTTTTTGGTCCGATAAATTCACCTACCGTACTGAATGCAAAGTTCAATCTGGCACAATTCTGGGATGGCCGTGCGAAAGACTTAAAAGAACAGGCAGGTGGTCCCATAGCCAATCCTATTGAAATGGGTTCAAACCATGAGTTAGCAGTAAACGTATTGCAGTCTATACCGGAGTATGTGCAATGGTTTAAACAAGTATACGGTGGAGAAGAAATTAATGTTGACCGTGTTACTGATGCTCTAGCAGCATTTGAAGAGACCTTAACCACACCGAACTCAAGATTTGATCATTGGCTGAATGGCTATGAAGAAACCATTTCTGAATTTGAGAAGGAAGGATATGATCTATTTAAGAACAAAGGTTGCATATTCTGTCATAATGGTGTTGGTGTAGGGGGAAACTCTTATCGCAAATTTGGCAATATAAAACCGTATGACAAAGATACTCATACTCTTGGCAGATACAATGTGACAAAAAAAGAGGAAGATAAATACGTATTCAAGGTTCCCCTGCTGAGAAATATAGAGCTGACGGCTCCCTATTTCCACGATGCAAGCACATGGGATCTGGATGAAGCGGTTAAAATTATGGCCGAATATCAACTGGGAGCAATACTTACTGATAATGAAACAAGCAAAATAGTTGCGTTCCTGAGAACCTTAACGGGTGAGCAGCCATCAATAGCTCTTCCTATTCTACCACCCTCAACAGCAACTACTCCGCAACCAAACCGCAATTGATTTCGTGCTTTTGATAAACAGGGTTATAATGCATGGGACTGGTGTTTCTCCTACTTTTCATACCAGATAAAGTTAGAATTTTTGTTCTCTTTCCACGCCATTTCAAAAGATCTATAGATTCAATCTCACTATCACAGGGGAGATTCTCAGGATAACGCGGTCACATATATAAATATTAAAACTTGATAAGACCATGTCTAATGGAATATTTTACGAGACCTGCTGTGTCTCGTATTTGGAGTTTTTCTTTTATGTGAGCTCTATGAATATCAACTGTCTTTATACTTAATTTTAGAAGACGAGCGACCTCTTTATTTGTGTATCCTTCCGCAATTAACTGTAGTACCTCACGTTCACGACTAGTAAGCATATTCAGGCTATCAAATGCTTTTGATTCTCTCTCGGTGTGTTTTATATAATCTTTAACAACTACTTTAGATATTTTAGGGCTTAAAAAAATATCTCCTTTTTTTACTGCATTTATGGCTGAAACCAGATCTGATACTGCTGACTCTTTGAGTAAATATCCTGAAGCACCTGCCTGGAGGAGCTGATATACATACTCTTCATTATCATGCATAGTTAGAACTATAACTTTAATTTCTGGATTTAGTTTCTTAATCTTACGTGTTGCCTCAATTCCATTAAGATTTGGCATGGTGATGTCAAGCACTACTATATCCGGAATCATTTGTTTCGTCTTTTCAAAAGCCTGCCTGCCATTTTCCGCCTCTCCTACTATCTCGATATCTTCGTGAGAATCCAGAAGAGCTATTAAGCCCTGCCTTACTATCGTATGATCATCAGCAAGTAATACTCTAATTTTAGACATCCCTCCCTCCCTCAAAAACACTATTTTCTTTATTAGTTTTAAAAGGTATAAGTATAGCTAATTCTGTGCCTTTCTTTCTTTCCGAATATATTTTTAAACTTCCATTCAAAAGTGCTACTCTTTCCTTCATACCGAATAAACCGATGCTTGTGCTTTTTTTATTTTCCTCCAAAACTTCTTTTACATCAAAACCATAACCGTTATCTTTAACCCTCATATGGATTTCTTCCTTATCCGCTATTATTTCTATTGTCACTTTTGTTGCCTTAGAATGTTTTACCACGTTGTTCAAAGCTTCCTGTACACAACGATATAAGAGTATGTCTATCTCAGAAGGAAATCTTTTAACAATTTTTTTGCCTAAAACCTGTACATCTATCTTAGTTCTCTCAGAATATCCTTTTGTATATTCTTTTATTGCAGACTGGACACCAAAATCGTCTAGTAAAGAGGGTCTGAGTTCAAATGCAAGTGTTCGGATTTCCTGCAAAGTATGTGATAAAAGTTGTTTTGTATCAGCAAGTCTTCTCCTGACACTTACGTTACTATCAGGAATTTCCTTCTCCATCATCTCAACATTAATTTTCATGGCCGTAAGCGCCTGTCCCGCGTCATCATGCAATTCTCGGGATAGATTTTTACGTTCTTCTTCCTGAACTATTACAATTCTTTTGGAAAGTTGCTGAAGTTCTTTCTTGTGTCTTTCAATATTTGTAAATGACCTACTAAGCGCAACACGCATTTTGTTAAATGAATCAGCCAGATAGGCAATTTCATCTTTACTGTTGACATTTATTTTTTTAGATAAATCGCCTTTACCAATATCCTGAGCCATTAAGGCAAGGGAAAGAATAGGCTTACTAATTCTATTAGCTAAGTAGTATGAAATAATGATTAAAAATACTATAGTAGTTGGTAATATATATAAAATCGGCTTCTCCAGGGAGTAAACTGGCTCAAAGACACGCTCAGAGTCTTGGTAGAGAATTAAACGCCAATTTACGAGTGGCATCTCATTATATTTCTTCATATAAGTATAAGTGGAGAATGAAGAAAGACCATGTTCAGAAGTTTCAACAATTGAGCCTTCCTTGTGTTCTTGTGCGTTTTTCGCTGATTTTAGCCCTATGCTGATCAGATTAGTTGCAAACATTTGTTTATTATCAAAACAAGATATTACAAGCCCGTCTTCATTAGTAAGCATGAAATGATTAGCTAAATCTTGTTTTTTCCCCTTTATCTCCAAAGAAGCAATCATTTTATTTACTTTATTCCATCTCAGCGCAGCCGAAATTACACCGACGATCCTGGTTTGTTCGTCAGTATCTCTGATTGGGACTGAAATGACAACGGCATATCCTCCTGCCATTTTATTGAATGATACATCCTGAATAATCAGTTTTCCATTTAGCAACTTCTGGATTTCCATGCCAGGCTCAATGTCCATATTCATCAACTCAACATCACTTGACGCTACAATCCTTCCTTCTTTATTCAGGCAGATGATATAATGATATTCATCATAACTTTCTACTAGTTTCTTTAAATAGTTAGAGATACTGGCATCGTCATCACCTGCAGAGATGCCCTCTTGATTTATATTATTTACCCACTTTTGAACATCTACATATTTGAAATATAGATATTCATTTATCCTCATCATTGCTAAACGAGTAAATTCGAGTGAACTTACACCAATTTGCTTCTCCAAAGTTTCCTGGTCCCTTTTTATTTCAAATATTAAAAGGGTAGTAACTGGAATAATCGAGAACATGAGCAATACAATGATTAACTTATTTCTTATCTTCATAGCCGCGAATTAATAGTATCTTTCATATTTAAATTACTTACACTAATATAATTTATTATTTATATGTAGGTATATTACCTTATTTCCCCCCTAAAACAATAAATTCAGGCTTGTTTCTTACTACCGCCAATATGTATAGCGATACAATTTACGACTATTTTCATTTCTTTTTCTTAGATTCGTAAGTTTTTCATATTGCCAAAATAAACAATACGATTTTCACTTTGATAAAGACAGTGCATTCATAATGCTAACATTATGATCATTAAAAACTTAGCAGCTATAAATAAGAGATCTCTCTTATTTTTACAAAAAAAAATCTTACGAATAATATTCGTTTATTTAATTTTTAATTCAAAATACCCTTGATAAATTATTTATAAAAATAATTTATCAAGGGTATTTGTTTATAACATATTAGAAAAAAATAACCATTATTATGAGAAATAGAATGAGGGCCGTATTGGTCAAAAGTGTTTTATTGAGTATATTGCTCCTCTTTGTTACTACTACTACCACAACAGCATATGCTGGCACAAGTTGTATGAAATAATCTACAAATAACATAGCATTTAAAAGACGTTAGGCATCTGTGAATCTTGTATATCATTTTATACTGTATGGAAAACCCTTCAAAATAATTTCTTTAAATACCATACAATATTCTAAACCCGTTTGAATCTGATGGATAACTCGATAGGTCATCTTTGGCATATATATTGCGATCCTATTACTTTAGTAGTGTGAGATTAGAACGGTTAGGAGGTAATTAGAGTGATGAATGTAAGTAAATACTTTAGTAAGTTAATTGCTGGACTTGCTCTTATGAGTCTATATTTATTACCCATTTAAAGAAACAAAAGTTTAGCATGCTTTTTTAGTAATACTTAAGAAGAAAAGCAGGAACAATATTTTAACTTAGCCAATTTCAGATATTGGAGGAGAAAAACATGGATACTGTGTTGAAGTTGTTATTTTTTGAAAGTTGTAAATTACGACTTATTTTAACAAGTATTATTACATTATCTATTATTTTAGTTTCAAATATTGTATTTGCTATCGAATCAGTAAAGATTGAAAAAGCAGAATACAAATCTGAAGATAATGAGCTTCAAGTTGAGGTTAAGATAATAGAGGAGAGAAGATGGAGAAGGCATACAGTTAGTTTATTTGATGATATAACAGGTGAATTCCTTGCAGAAAAAAGAGGTAGGGATGAAACAATTAAGTTTAAGTTTAGTCCTATTTCCGAACCGGATGTTCCATGCAAGGTACTTGCAGAAGTGGAGGGTATGAAAGTTTCAAAAGATGTTAAAAATGCACCGATAACTTGTAGTGATGGTGGAGGTAATGATGGTGGTAACGGTGATGATAAAAATCTCATATCCTTACATGACAGGAATTCCCCGCAGTATGATAAAAACTGTACTAGCTGCCATGTTGCAATCCTCGTTGAGGAGAGCCTGGTTCCTTCAATACTGACTGCTCACACATCCATGCTTTTAGAAACTCCAGGGGAAAAGGATAATGAAAAATGTGGGTGGTGTCACCGTAATGTAGATTTAGTCCAAGGGTCTGCAGGGAACCTGAGAAAACAGGTCAAAGCCGATCTTTGTGCTGTGTGTCATGGTGATGATTTTGGTGAGGCGAAGAGGTATTATCAGACATCTATAACCGATGGTGAGATACTTTATGAACTAACCTGCGCATTTTGTCATAATGATCTGTCAAACTCTGAAGTTAAAGGTAAGAAATCAAAGGAAATTCGGGAAAAAATAAGAGAAGACAAGGGAGGGATGAAACCTCTTGATGAACTCTCGCCATCACAGGTCAGAGCAATAGCTAACGCACTCGCAAATGTTGAAGGTGGCGATAATGACAGTAGTGATGATTAATATTGAAGCTAAGCATTACAAGAACTAATAACTTATCGAAAAGGAGGCAAATTGAATATGAAGAAAGAGAGAGAAGATAATTTGCTCAATTCATCCGTAAACCGTCGTACTTTCATAAAGGTTAGCGGAGCACTGGCATCAGCAACGGTGGCTAACCAGGTTTTCTCAAAATCCAGGGCTAAAGCTGAATGCGTAAACATAAACCAACCGTTTGAGACTGGAGAAAACTGTCCAGATGATCTCGAAACTGCTGATGATATCATTTACAGCGTCTGCCAGATGTGTCACAGCCGATGTGGTATCAGGGCCAAGGTAAAGGAAGGCGTTTTAGTAAAGATTGATGGTAATCCTTATCACCCTAACAATCGAGATGTTGACGAAAATAATAATCCGGATAGATTACCGTACAATACATCTACTGATAATGCAGTAAATCATCTGGGACGCGTTTGTCTTAAGGGGCAGGCTGGAATACAGACGGTTTATGATCCATTCAGGATCCAAAAACCATTAAGGAGAGTTGGGCCCAGGAATTCCGGGCAGTGGGAGACTATTAGTTGGGAACAAGCCTTTTCTGAGATAGCGGGAAGAATTAATGAGCTTATCCCTCCTGAAGAAAGAGATGATCCTATTGATCAGACCATCCCTGAATTGGGCAAAAAAAGGAATCAACTCGCATTTTCACCAGGTCGAAGCGTAGAAAAAGAGATGAGTGAAAGGATCTGGAAGCACGGCTGGGGCACGATCAATTACGGTCTCAGCCATACCTCAGTTTGTGAATCGACTCGACATGTAGCAAATGAGTTGATTACGTGGGATCCCAATGGAAGCAAAAATAGTATGGGTGCAGGAAGAACTGAAGGTTGGCAGGCAGATATCCTGGGGGCAGAATACATCATCTACTTTGGATCAAATGCTCTAGAGGCTGGCTTCCCCATGGTCGGTATGGCGAGAAACCTGATGCAATTTAAAAGAAACGGAGGAAAATATGTCGTGGTGGACCCACGATATAACAATACAGCTGCCAAGGCCGACCAGTGGGTGCCAATTAAACCGGGTACTGACGCTGCCCTTGCTATGGGAATAATGAGATCGATTATTGATTTACAAAGATATGATATTCTTTATCTGAAAAATACCAATAGCGATGCGGCAGCAGAAGATGGTATTCCAACTTGGACGGATTCAACATACCTTGTGGGGTACTTTACAGATGATAATGGCAAACCGTTCCAACGTTATATTAATGCAAAGGAAGCAGGAATTTCGAATGGAACAACAGTCTTAGACAATGATTACGTAGTCTGGTCTGAAGGTATATTAAGGGGTTTTAATGATATCAAACACGGAGAATTAGATGTTGAAGATACCATGTCTCTAGACGGAGTCGAAGTAGTAGTGAAATCTGCTTTCAGACTTCTAAAAGAATCAGCAATGAGTAAGGGAATCAGTGAATACGAAAGCATCTGTGGGGTACAACCCGGTACCATTTCAAACCTTGCAATGGAGTTTGTCAGTCATGGGAAAAAAGCGGTGGCAATGACTTACCGTGGCCCAATAAAGCACACTAACGGTCTCTATAACCAACTAGCTATTCAACATTTGAACACCCTGATAGGAAACTATGATTTTAAGGGAGGATGCACAGCAGGAGCCGGAGGATGGAGCCATAAATCAGGAGTTGTAAACCTGAGCAAGGTTGCAGGAGATCCCGGACATGAAGGAATACGGATCGACAGGGCTAAAACATTTTATAATCAGAGCGAAACCGGAAACCTCTTTACTGGATACCCAGCTGCGCGACCCTGGTTCCCATTCGGAACGCATGGTAATTACCAGGAGGTAATCCCCAGCATACAAGATCAATATCCTTACGCGATTAAGGTGTTGATCACATACTGGAATGCTATGCCATACTCTGTTCCGGCTCTTAGAAAGGTATGGGAGGAAACCATGGCAGATGAAACTAAGCTCCCTCTGCTAGTATCCATCAGTCCCGTAATGGGTGAGGTAGCAGCATGGGCTGATTATGTCCTTCCTGATAGTACATATTTGGAAAAATTCTCAGTGCCTGGTATACCATGGAGAGTGAACAAAGGAACCTCCTTTCAAAGGCCTGTTGTTGGAAAGTTTGATGGTTCACCAATAGGTGATAGTGGTGGTATTGGAAACACAATCCCACTTGGTTCTGATTATACACCGGTATTACCCGAAACCAAATCAGTTTTGGATATTCAGATCGGCTTGGCCAAAGAACTTGGGCTCCCAGGTGTAGGTGCGGATGCTCTTCTAAACGATAATGGAGATCCTGTCGGAAACCTTAATAACAGTTTGGATTGGGCAAAGGCTCTCCTGCAGAACATGGAATTTAATACTGGAGTATCAACTGAAGAAATTATCTCTAAAGGTGGTGTCTTCGACAATCCTGGAGATGAATACACTGGCGATAAATTAACGTATCAGTATGGCAATATCATTCGGACCTTTAATGATCCCATTGCACGTACAATTGATTCGGTTAAAGGAGTTTATTATTCTGGAGTACCTCAATATCTTCCGATTACACACTCTAACGGGAACGCTGTTAGTGATCCCAACTATCCCTACAATCTCATTACATACAAAACTGTGCATCACGGACAAGCCAGGACAAATGTTAACCCCTGGCTTATGCTTATGGCACCAGAAAATTTCGTAGAGATTAATGCAGAAGATGCTGACGCACTAGGCATTGAAACAGGAGATATGGTGAACGTTTCCTCTGCTTCTAATCCTAATGGTATTGAAGGAAAGGCAAAGGTAACACAGGGATTGATGCCTGGAGTAGTTGGTATCTCACATCATTACGGTCACTGGGAGCAATCTTCCCGTTCAATGGTAATCGATGGTGAGCCTACGGGACACGATCCAAGTCGAGGAGCGGGTATTCAACCTACACAGATAATGAGAACAGACAATCAATATCCTAACGTAAGCCTTCAAGAACCTATTGGGGCTAGCTGTTCGTTTTTTAATACATCAGTTACTATAATAAAAGTTTAATAAATCAGGAGGAGACGAAAATGTCACAACTAGGTTGGTTAATAGATTTGGATAAATGTACGGGGTGTGATACATGCACCATTGCATGTAAGTCAGAAAATAATACGACTCCATTAGAATCACCGATGCCCTTTAAAAACGGGAATGGTGTCCTTCCAGACCACGTGAGTTACCGTTGGGTTGTCAAGAAGGAGAGTGGGGTCTATCCCAATCCCAAACTGGAATTCATTACGAGTGCCTGTAATCACTGCCAACACCCGGGTTGTCTCACTTCATGCCCAAAATCAGATCCTGACAACTTCGAGGACCCTGGTAATGCTATCATCAAGAGAAACGAAGACGGCATTGTGCTGATTAACCAGGACTTTTGTATAGGTTGCAAGAACTGTACACAATCTTGTCCTTATGGTGCACCACAATTCAACTCGAATTCCTTAAAGGTAGAGAAATGCACCTTCTGTTTTCACCGTTTGTATGATCAAAACGGTGATCGCACAGGGTTTGAGCCAGCGTGTGTAACTTCCTGCGTGGGAAACGCGCTTCATCTTGTGGAAGATTTTGATCCTAATGAGTCGGGGATGAATGCACCTGATGGTTTTGCCGATCCTTCACTTACAACTCCCCATGTAAAGTTCGAGACCGGACAACGATAAGAAAGAAACAATGGTTAAGATAATACCTTTCGTTACGATAACGAATTTTATCATAATTATCAACATACAGAAAAATTTGTTTCATAAATCCAGGAAGTTTCGTTTACCAATAAAGGAGTTGATGGTATGAAAATGAATACGAGTGTTGCAACTCAGGACGCTAAGGCGAGAAGGGATATGTATAGATTTCTCTCTTCTGTTTACTTGCTTCCTCCCAGTAAAGACTTTCTGCTTTACATCGTGTCAAAAGAGACTATAGATGAACTTTCTGTATTATTTGGTGGAAATGCTGTAGAGGTTTTAAGGGAATTTGCTGCTACCGTGGATATCGATAAAGATCTTTTATCTATCAAACAGGAATATTTGGATCTCTTTGCAGTGCCTACAGGTCGATATGTCGCCCCGTTTGAGGACGTTTATCGTGGAAAAATGGGCAAAGACCAGCAAGCAAGAGGTCCTCTACTAGGAGAATATGCCATTGCAGTAAAAAAGATATACCGGTCATCAGGAGCGAAGATGGAAAGGACGTGCAAGGAATTGCCTACACACATTGGAGTTGAGTTATCATTTATGTGTTTCTTGTGTGAAATGGAAGTTGAGGTGATTGCCAATCAGGAAGGGGAAACATTTTATGATCAAGCAAAAAGAGAAGTAACGGATATTATCAGATATCGTAAAATCGAGATTAAGTTTCTACAAGAACATCTAAATGAATGGTTTCCTCAACTCAGCAAATCTATCCAGATAAACTCAAGAAGCCAACTTTATTGTGGCCTCACCATAATTATCGAAAAATTTCTTAGTCAAGATACAGCTTTTCTTTTAGCAATTGCAAATTCAGAAATTTGTAAACCGGAAATGAAAACTCCATAAAATATCGAACAGTTCAGGGGAAAGAATGAGTACAGGAATAATCTTAAAGGAAGTACTGGCTGATGACCACAAGACATCTGCCTTACAGGATTTATGTAAACGTGTCCTTTACAAAAAAAGCACCTGCAGCAGATGCGTAAATATCTGCCCTCAGGATGCCATATCTTTAAACCCGGGCCCAAACATAAAGGACGGCTGTACTGACTGCGGCCTATGCCAGGCCGTTTGTCCTACAGAGGTATTTCAGAATGAACTTTCTTCCGATCGTAACCTGTTAAGTAAGGCGGAAGCCATTTACAAAAAAAATAGGATTCTATATCCAGGAGGCAGGAAACTCCTGTTTTTTCACTGTCACCGTGCAGACAAGCAGGACAGAAATTCTCTTTTTCTTCATTGTCTGGGAAGAATAACGCCAAACATTATTCTTGGTACTGCTCTTATGGGATTTGATAAAATCGTTTTAACAAAGGGTAATTGTTCTCAGTGCCATTATCACCTGGGAGAAAAATTGATTAAAAACGTTCTTACCACTTCTCAGATGTTGCTGGAGAGTAAAGGGGTTACACGATTTGCAATAAAAATAGAGGAAAAAGAAAAGTGTAAGCAAGCGGTCTTAAGTAGAAGAGATCTTTTTTCAATGCTTTCCGATAAGATAAAAAACGGTACTGCATCCTTTGTCCACCGCACTGAAACTACGATTAAGGAAAAGTTGAATAACTCTATTGTGAGTAAGGGGAGGAAACGGCCTTCACCTCAAATGAAATTACTCAAGATGATCCTCAGACAAAATAGTTATGAAAACAAGACGGTCATTAAATACAAGCCAGAGTTATCATTTGGAAAGATAAAAGTTGACGAAAAAGGATGTTCTGCATGCGGCGCCTGCATTTCTCTCTGCCCAACAGGAGCAATCACTAAAAAAAGGGAAAATGACTTCCTATCCTTATATGTAAATACTTCATTATGTAACAACTGTACACTCTGCAAGGAAGCATGTCCCCAAAATGCTATCGATTTTGAAACAAATATTGACATTGAAGATATTCTTGGAGAAAAAAGTGAGGTGATTGCCAGAATCAAACTGGTCTCCTGTACTATTTGTGGAGAAAAAATAGCTAATGAGCAAAGAACACGATGTTCAACGTGTAGGAAACGATATGGGTAACTATATCAAATATAAACAGGTATCTCTCGAAAATATTCATCTTATAATAATTTCTCAGCAGGGGGATGTTTTGCCTAATTTTTATTGGATTTTCAGAGACGAATTTTATTGATCTATAATAAGATTGAGTATGTGCCTTGTTCTCTGTGTGATATATATATTATAGAACACTCACTCGCACGTTTTATGGAAAACTGAGCCGAACATCGTTGTAAGCAAGATGCAGCTCCTGCATAGTGTGATCATGGACTGCCAAGTTCAGATTTACGGCATCTCCAGGTCTTCTACTTTGGGAAGGTCTTTAGTTGATTTCAGACCAAAATGGTTCAGGAACTTTGTAGTTGTCCCATAGAGGAGTGGACGTCCGAGTACTTCATCACGCCCGGTAATCTTTACAAGGCCTCTTTCAATCAGTGTCCTAATCATCTGACCGGATTGAACACCCCGAATTGCTTCAATATCGGCCCGTATAATAGGTTGTTTGTAAGCGATGATTGACAGGGTTTCCAGGGCTTGTTGTGAAAGTTTGCTTTCGCTACTCTTTTTACGTATCTTTGATATCCATTCATGGTATTCAGGTCGGGAGAGCAGTTGAAACCCGTTAGCAATCTCTTCAATTTGAAACACTCTATCATGAGCGTCATATTCCTCGCGTAATTGTCGAATTACTTCCTGAATTTCCCTGGTATCAGTATCGCCAACAATATCACTCAGTTTGCGTGCGGAAATAGGTTCTTGAACAGCAAATAAAACGGCCTCAACTATTCTCTTAACATCATCAGGAGATTTCTTTTCCAGTGGTTCCATCAATTATGATTATAAATGAATTGTGTAAACGATGTATTGTTTATTGCTACAGTGGACATCTATCATCACCACTATGTATATAATTAAACGCTGATGGGTAACACCAACCCTACGCTAATATCAGAAAAATCTGGCAAGTGACTGATTTAAATCAAACACCTTTCTTCTGCTTCAGGACAATAAATTTGGATGCTTTGTCCGGACGTTTAATGAACAATAATATATCCTCTTCGTTCCTGATCTTCAAAATTGCCTGATAAAGCTCTTCGCTACTTGTAACAGGTTTATGTTGGACTTCAACAATAAGATCACCTTTTGTTAATCCCGCCTTAAATGCGGGACTTCCCCGCTGTACGTTAGTGATAACAATACCTTCTTCGCCCTCATATCCTAATGTGATAGATAGTTTGCTGGTAAGGTTTTGCACATTCACCCCCAGATTACTGAATAAATCCTTCTTATTTTCTGTTTCTGTTTTTGATGACTCAAGCATAGTGGTAGTAAATTCCAGTTCCACACCGTCTCTTATTACGGTCATTCTAACCTCTTTGTTGATTTCTGTCCCTTTAACGAGGCTTCTGAGGTGTAGAATATTTTTTAGCTTTTTGCCATCATACTTGATTATCACATCACCACTTTTTATTCCGGCATTCGCGGCAGCAGAACCTGGTTCTATATCGCTTACGAGGGCGCCCAGATTTTTTTTAAGCCCGAGAGCTTTTTGTAATTCTCTGGTAACGGGTTGAGCAGTAACACCTAACCAACCTCTGGTAATCTTTCCATATTGAATCAGATCTTCCGTTACTTTTTTAACCACATTTATTGGAATGGCAAGGCTTATTCCAAAATAACCGACTGTCTGTTTTGGTGGAAGGGTATTTATTCCAACGACTTCTCCATTCAGGTTTACAAGCGGCCCGCCATAGCTATTCGGATTAATGGTAGCATCTGTCTGAATAAAGTCCTCAAAACCCGTTAGCTGCAAATTTGATGTCCCCTCCGCACTTATTATTCCGCTTGTAACCGTCTGCCCAAGCCCAAAAGAGTTACCAATCGACAAAACAATCTCTCCTAATTCCAGCGAGTCTGAATTCCCAAAACCTGCAGGTGTCAAGTTCTCAGCATCTATCCTTAACACCACAATGTCAGACCTTTCATCCGTACCAACAATTTCTGCTTTATACTCACTCTCATCGTGCAATCTAATAATAATTTCACCGGCATTTTTTACAACATGTTTGTTGGTAATGATGAAACCTTTCTTGTCATAGATTACACCTGTCCCCTGTCCTTTAATTCTAAAGCCTCTGTTTAGTGTATTATCCTCAGATATTTTAGTAGTATGGATAGTAACAACAGATTTTTTTGTATCTTTTACTATGGACACAAAAGTATCGGAAAGGGTTTTTTCTGCGAGACTTTCACGGGAAAATGAATTTGTAAGCAGGAGTACACCTATTACCACGAAACAAGAGAGGCTACCGCTAAACAAAGACCGAATATCAGTTAACGTTAGTTTCATCAGTCTTTCCCTCTTTTTCACTATCGAGAAACTTCTTTAGCTCATCCTCTTCTATGACCTCATTTTCAATAAGTATTTTTGCCAGTCTAATTAGCATTGGCTTCTTGTTCTCAAGGATTTTTTTTGTTTTTACATAAGTATCATCAATAATCCTCTTAACCTCTATATCTATGTCTCTAGCAGTTTCTTCACTATATTCCTTATTGCCTCCCATACCAAAACCGAGGTAAGCAGATTTATTTTCTGGTTCAAAAGTAACAATGCCAATTTTATCACTCATGCCGTAATATTTCACCATCCTCCTTGCTATCTCTGATGCCTTCTCAAGATCATTCTGCGCCCCTGTTGAAACCTCGTTAAAGATTATTTCCTCTGCAATTCTACCCCCGAGAAAGACACAGATCCGTTCTGTCAGTTCGGATTTTGTCATCATATATCTGTCTTCAGTGGGAAGCTGAAGGGTATAGCCTAACGCGGCAACACCTCTTGGAATTATCGATATTTTCTTTACCTTATCCGTAGTGGTTAAGCATGACGCTACCAGCGCGTGTCCGCATTCATGATAAGCAACAATTTCTTTCTCCTGCTTGTTTATCACTCTTTTTTTCTTTTCAAGCCCAGCCATGACCCTCTCAATAGCTTCTTCAATGTCACTCATACCAACCTTTTCCTTACTGCGCCTAGCTGCCAGCAATGCTGCTTCATTTATTATATTCGCCAGATCAGCACCGACAAACCCAGGCGTCATCGCAGCAATTGATTTAAGGTTCACATTTTTGTCAAGTTTTACACCTTTTGAGTGAATAATTAATATTGCTTCTCTACCATGTAAGTCCGGCCTGTCAACAACAACCTGTCTATCAAACCGCCCGGGCCTGAGTAGTGCCGGGTCAAGTGTTTCAGGTCGGTTGGTAGCGCTCATAATTATCACACCGGTATTAGCGCCAAAACCATCCATCTCTACAAGCAGCTGGTTCAGAGTCTGCTCTCGTTCATCATGTCCGCCAACAGGATTCGCACCTCTTGTCTTTCCTATCGCGTCAAGCTCGTCGATAAAGATTATACACGGCGCCTTTTGAGATGCCTGCCCGAACATATCTCTTACTCTGGATGCCCCAACACCAACAAACATCTCAACAAACTCGGAACCACTGATACTGAAGAACGGTACCTTCGCCTCGCCGGCAACAGCCTTTGCCAGAAGCGTTTTACCTGTCCCCGGAGCACCAACCAGGAGTACACCTTTGGGAATTCTCCCTCCCAGGTTTGTAAATTTATGGGGTGTTTTAAGGAATTCAACCACCTCCTGCAATTCCTCCTTTGCTTCATCTATACCCGCAACATCGTCAAATGAAAATTTCAAATCTTCCTGAGCGTATACTCTCCCTTTGCTCTTTCCGAATGACATTATACTGCCAGTTGCCCCCCCCATTTTCTTGAAGATAAAGCGCCAAATGAGAAAGAAAATACCAATAGGTAATATCCATGTAAACAGAAACTGCTGCAACCATGTATTTTCATAGTTTCCTGCATATTGAACACCCTGAGCTTCAAGCTCTTTAACAAGATCAGGATCATCAACTCTTGCGGTAACAAAGGTTTGCTTTTTATCAGACCTCAAGTCTTCCGCCCTGAGGGTCCCCTTAATAACACTGGATGCAATCTGACATGATTCAACTTTTCCATCTCTAACCAGACTCTTAAAATCGCTATAGGATATGTTTCCACCTACAGGGTTAAACATATATGAAGAGAGGCTCATAAAGAGAAAAGCCGCAATGAGAATATACCATATTGGTAAGTTGAGTTGCTTCTTTGTAGGTTCTTTTTTTTGTTGGTCCATGGTTACGTCTTAACCTTTCTGTCGACCAAAGGTTTTAATATTCCTCCTAAGGTTTGAAAAGGAGTTATTATACACTATTCGCACATCAGTACATATCAAATTTTTAACAGCGCCCTGACTACGCTAACAGAAAAATTATTTATACCAAACAAATGTGCAGGGCGTGATCACCCTGTTTCAGTACAACTGATCTTTATCCAACACTAATGTAAGGAGCCTTTTGTTTTTGTACCGACATTAAACCTACTTAACATTCTTCTGTTTTCCAGCTTCTTCCGTATTATCATTAGTATGTACCAGCACATCAACAATTCTTTTGACGGAATCAGTAAATGGTTTGAACCCAATCATTTTAGTAACTGGATTTGAGAGTGTTCCCGTAATTTGCACCTTTGTCAATTTTTTTCTGACACCACCAACTACAAAATCCATTAAATTACCAATAAAAGGTATCTGAGAAAAAGTCTCTCTGTTTAAACCTGCTACTACAGTCAAATCAATTGTACCGTCAAACTTCACCGTTCCAATACAACCCAACTCTATTGAGTCACTAAATATCTCCAACTCTTCAATATTTACGATTTTGTTTTTAACTGAATATTTTAAATCTGCTGTTTGAAATGACTCTTTTTTCGGTACGGACAGGTTCAAAATCTTTAGAATGCTCAACAAGACCGGTATTTCAGCAAGATGACCATCTCGTAATTTAGCGCTACCCTGGGCAGTAAAACTCATCAAGTTATTATTTATACCCTCAAACTCAACACCTCCTTCACAAACCCCTGTCCACTCCTGTTGTTCTTTTACAAAACTTTCCATCAATTTTGGCAAGGATACTTTGTCAAAATGGAATTCCCCTGAATACTCTCCTTCCGGCGAGGAAATATCTGCTTCGATCGCACCCTGTATGCTGCCTCCACAGTATGATCCATTTATTTTCCTGCTAGCCAGTTGCCCATCTACAATGCTTATCCTGCCATCTACATCAGATGCGATAAGAGGAAAATTGATAAGTCTAAATTTGCATCCCTTGGCATCAATGATAATAGATTGTCTCTCCTTACCTTCCTTAATAATGATCTCATCGTCAAGAACGACACTTACCCATCCCTCAGGCTCAATCTTAAACCAATCTCTTTTAACTTGCTTAGTAAACTTATCCAGAAACTCTTGAGTCACCCTTAAGTCGAATACATTATATAATACTTTCTTGTCTTTGCTTCTGAGTATATATAAACCATCGCAGACAGTACGGGCAAGTTGATCACCATTAATAATATAGCCTCGCATGTTTTTTAACTGAACATCATTTTTACTGACTACCACTCTACCAATAACATCAGTCATTTTAATCGACAAATCAGCGTATTCAATTTCATTACCTTTACCATCAACGGTAATAATATACTCATCCTTACTACTATCTTCAAATCCCTTATAATCAAGCATAAAATCAACCTGACCCGTGGGTTTATATCTAAACCATATTGCTTCCCCTTTTTTTGGAATACTCTTAACCAGATTTTCTGTCATATCCAGATTCGGTATTGAAACCGTAAATCTCTTCTCTTTACTTTTCAGATTTATAACTCCGTCGATCGTGGAATGATTAATCTTTGGCCCGTTTAAAAGATAACCACTCATATTCTTGAGATAGATATTTTTACCGTCCATTTCCATTAATCCAATAATATTGGATAGATCGTAAGGAAGGAAGGGATTTTTCGCCTCAATCCCTTTGCATGATGCTTTAACCGAATAATCTGATATAGAGTTGTCCTCATTACTTCTATAATTTATTGTTAAGTCAATATTGCCACTTGGATGATAATCGTTCCAAACCTTTTCTCCCACATCAGGCACCATTTTCAAAAGTGTTTCCGTAATATTAAAATCCGGTATGTTCAGTTTTATGTTTTTTCGCGCATTACCAGCATCAAAGAATGCATCAATTTCTCCATTAGTCTGTTGTCCCTCATTCTGAATGTCCCCTTTAATACTCCTTAAAAATACTCCTTCTCTTGAATATTCTAACTTACCGTTAACGTGCTTTATATGAAACGGCCATTTAACGTATGTTGCCTCACCATCAATCATATCAAGTTCAAATAAGTAGTCCAGTTTCCTCTTGTCGTCCTTGTTATTAAAATTGAGAGTACAATCCATATCAAACTTCCCTAGAGGTGAATATTCATACCAGAACCTCTCTCCAATCACAGGTATTTTTTTCATAAGTTCCTCAGTCATTATCTTGTCTTTAAACCGGGCCTCTAACCGTAGTTCAGGATTAGCAAGTTTTGTATCAATATTAAACTCCAGCCCCTTCCAGAATCCATCATTAACAGCACCTCTAATGTTTATATTTCTTAATGAACCGCCAAGCTGCTGCCCAAAGAAATCGACGTTTTCTATATTTAAAACGCCATCCTTGAATACTGCCTTGTCAGTCACGTGAATATCAGCAGACTTGACAATAACCCCACCTCTTAAATGATCTGTTGGATACTTGATATTAGCGTGATCCAGATATGCTTTAACACCATGAAGAAATCTCCATATTGCACCCTTTTGTCTAAGTAGAAATAGCTCCGGAGAAACTATCATGATACTATTTATTAAAATCTCTCCTCTTAATAATGCCAATGGCTCATATCTGACAACAATCTTTTCGACTTCAATACGTAATTTTTCCGGTTCTTTCCCCTCATAATTAATACTATCTAAGGTGATTCCTTTGGTAAAGTCAAAATGCGCACTCTCAATGTTTAACTTACCACCAGTATAATCTTCTAACGCACTAGTTACCCTCGATTTAATTGCCTTATCTGAGGTAAGGGCTTTAAGTTTCACATATCCACCTACAAGGACACATCCGAAAACAGCTAATACAATAATTAATATCAGTAGAGCTTTAGACTTTACCAAAAATCACTCCAATATATAAATTCGTTAAATTCCTATAAAATAAAAAGATACATTCATTTAATACCTATTTCAAGTATAAATTAACTGTTAATTACAACATTATAGATTTTGCGGTTTGTTAGAAAGTGACAGGTTGGACATAACTAAAGAATGTTTGCAGTCATTCAAACGTTAAATATGTGATAATGGAATATTGATTTCGTCTAAACGTTGTAAGCTGTCATTCCAACAAATAGCACAAGTTGTATACCTTGCAATACAAGTCGAATTTTCCCAAATTGTACCGATGTAGTGAAACGTTGAACGTGTTCTGTGCTCTGTTCTTTAGCTTTACATCACTTCTGGGTATTATAATTGGCAAGGAGGCACAAATATCGTACCCCCGCTTGCAGGGTAACAGAAACCATTGAATCAGCAACATTGACCACGGTGAACAGGTGAGTGAGGTTTAAGGAAGTTTTTGTTGTGATAGCGATTTAATCTTACTAATCTTCAAAGAATATATCGTCTACCATTCTTGGATTACATTGTTGGTAAAACTGCTGCATATTATCAGTAATTTCTGCATCTGATATTAGTCGCAAAAGCTTTTCCTGTTCTTCATGGAGAATTTCTGTAAACGACTTTTCATATTTCTGAGTTATCTCCCCATCACAAATATCAGTGGTGAAGAAATGAGGAAAAATTCTATTTATTTTCATGCTTTGACCTCCTATTGTCTGAGAAATAATGCTATTAAGATGCTTGAGATAAGACTCCTAAAGTGTGTGTTTACAATCCATTTCTACAACCTTGTTTATCGTTTCTCTATCATATTCATCAATTTGAGTAAAAATTATTACAATACCAAAAAAAGAGGTTTTGGATAATTTATAACACGAGCAACTACCCCATCACATTCTATTGAAGGTACGGTTGTTGAAAGTCCAATTTTTAAATTTAAAATTGTACCAACCTCCAAATTATTACTGAAATTTAAAAAAAACAGCTCTGGCTCCCAGGTTGTTTACGGCAACCATGTCCCAACCTGCAGGGATTGCACCCGGGTTTACGCCCGGTTTCATTCTAAACCTTACCATAAATGGCTTTTCAAACCTGATATATTTTCTTTGTTCTAAATAATCATACATATAAATTTCCGGTAGTGTCAGGTAGGGTTTTGCCTACACATCTTCTTGTCATACCAGAGCACCTCTACCTGTTATCTATTGGACAGTACATTAGATTCTCCGCAAATAGAACACACACGACAAACTGACGGAACAACATTAAGAAAACTCCAGAGCAATGAACGCTTCATTTATTATCGACACATTTACAATAGTCTTTAACTAAATATTTCGAAATATCCATGAATTTTATCTATATTATTGACAAGATGGGATACACAGAGAATACAACACCAGAAATATTTATATGATTTGTAAAAAACATCTATTTCAGGTGATTTTGTGGATGGGATTCTCGGTAAATAATTACTCGTTGTTTATTAAAGATAATAAAATTTTTTTATGAATCACACTGGATATCAGTCAGCTTTTTTTATTTTATCTCTTAAACGAGTGATATCGTCTTTAATTTTTGCGGTACGTTCATCTATATCATTTATGAACACATCAATAATTCTCTTTACTTCTAACTCGTCAGAATTGGCACGCTCCAATTCCAATCCATTTCGTGTTATTAATAGTGAATCAATTACCAACTCTCGACTCTCTATTTGTGAATAGACAACCTGTTCTCTACCCTTTAACGTTTCTTCCTGCATCTGTTTTATGGATTCAGCTACCTTGTTGGTCTGTACAAGTGCATTTTTGGCAGACCTTCTTTCGACAGATGCAAATATGAATATTATTACTGCAGCAGTCACTATGAAAATGGATATAACAATCCCGGTCTTTTTAGTACGATTTTGTTTATTTTTACAATAAACCGCCGTTGAAGCCTCATCATTTTCAATATTGGCTTCTACCAAAGAAATCACATGGCTGTCTGTTTGTGTGTCGTCTGCTTTCCCGGTATGGTTTGTTAATGTTTCAGCACTTTCATCAACTTCATCCTCTACGCCACTCTCTTGCTGATCAGTCAGCATATCGTCTACTCCTTCAGGCGGACCATCATCCTTAGTACCATCTTTTTTCTCTTTTGAATCCCAGCCAGCAACAGAGTTCTCAGCAACATATTCAGACACATCCTCTGATCTATCTATTAGTACGCCTTCTCCATCCTGACCAGAACTTTCTGCTGTATCAATGCCTTCCGTTCCAACTACAACACTCTTTTGTTCGCCTTCAGTCTGGACACTTTTAACTTCATTTGGAAAGCTTTCTGTTGTATATTGAGCAGCAACGGAGTCTTCAATAGTGGATTCAGACATGCCATCCACAGGAATGTCCTCTTGAGAGTCCTCCTTCCCCTGACCTGTTCTCTCTGCCACTTTTGCAAGTCTTTCAGACTCTGCAGCCGCTTCGAGTATTGCATCAGTAATTTCTTCTGTCTGTGAGACATCCACTTCACCTACTTCGATTTCCGTATCGGAACTTCTGGCATTCAACTCAGTTGGCTCATCAGTCTGGTCATCCGATCGTATATCATCTAGCTTCTCTTTTGTACTTTCAGTTGTCCCTGGACCTTCAACTATAGATCCATGTACCTCACCCGAATGCTCGTCTGTTTGAGTACCTCCTGGTTTTTCAATAGGATTCAAATTTGCGTCGGGATCTACAGTAGCCTCCCCTATCATGCTGTCGGATTTTTCTTCAGCCTGTAAACCTTCAATTTCAGTAGTTTCGAGAATTGCCTCTGTTGCCCCACCTGTCTGGTCGTCTTTGTGTAAATGTTCCACCTTCTCTGAGGAAATCTCAGTATCGGACTTTCCAGCATTTACCTTGTTTAAATTATCTGCCGGTTTATCGGTTTGAGTTTTATCTATTTGTGCCAAATACTTTTCAGTGTCAGAAGATGTTTCTATTTCAGGTTCTGTTATTGGCTTTGGTCTGGGCTTTGGTCTTGATTTTGGTTTGGGTTTATCGTCTGTTAGTTTTCGTGTTGTTGATTCCTTTGAGGCTGACTTTACCGTACCCTTAGATCTTGTCTTTTTTTTAACCTCTTTTTCTTCTTTATTACTCTTTTGTTTTGCCATCAGGATTCCAACATGACTTATACATTAAATAGTAATAACTAGAAATCTTATCCTTTATCATTATCTTGTCAATCAATTTATAAAGAATGTTTGATAGTAAATCTGGTATACTACATTCTCTGTTTTCACTTGACTTCAATAAACTTGCAGTTATATTATTCCGATCCATTCCAATGGTATAAAAAGTATTAAGTAACTATCTACTTATTTATCTACTTATTAGCAATTAGACCAACAATGAATTTAAAAAGGAGATAAGGCTTTATGAAGAAACGCAAGTCAATCTATACTATTCCAGTATTTATGCTGGTTACTGTGGTAATTTCACTTCAATCTTTCGCGGACGGTTTACCTCAATATCCGAAAATAAAGGAAGCCCTGAAGAGTATTGTTGGAGAAGAGAATGGGGGATTTGGCCTTAATATGTGGGCAACGGTAGTTGACAGGGACGGGGTTGTAGAAACTGTAGTGTTCTCCGGTAATGACAGAGGTGATCAATAGCCAGGGAGTCGTATAATTTCAGCACAAAAGGCACATACGGCTAATGCTTTCAGCCTGCCCGGGCTTGCATTATCTACCGCCAAACTTTTTTAAATTACTCAACCGATGGGTAGCTTATTTGGCTTACAACATAGTAATCCCGTTAGTACAGAAGTCGCTTGTCGTGGATCATCAAAAAACAAAAGAGTTATGCTTATCCATTTTTCTTATATGGCCTGCAATCTCTCAGGATTAAAAATCTACAACCCCACCGCTGAAGCAGCTTTCGAAAATCCTTTTTATCTCTTCCAGAGTTGGTTGCCGCGGATTAGTGCCGGTACAAGGATCTTCCATGGCGTTCTGCGTTATGGCATCCAATTTTTCTTTCCAAACCTCAGGATCGACACCATACTCTTTGAAATTACTCTTAATACCCACGCTCTGCCTTAGATTCTCTATCTCCTTGGCAAAATCCTCGGCAGTTTCCTTTCCCAGAGCTTGGGCCAACAAGCGGTATTTGTCAGTGCTGCGGCTATTAAACCGAATCACGTTTGGCATAAGGATGGCATTAGCACAACCATGGGGAACACTGAACATGCCACCAATCTGGTGTGCCATTGAGTGGATAATACCTAAAATAGCGTTGGAAAATGCCATCCCGCCCAAACAGGAAGCATCGTGCATGGCCTGACGGGCCTCAAGGTTATTTCCGTCCTTAAAAGCCCGGGGAAGGTAATCGAAAACGATGCGAACAGAATCTATGGAAAGAGCGTCTGTGTAAGGTGATGCCAGGTCGGCAACAAAGGCTTCAACATCGTGGGATAACGCATCCATCCCTGTATTAGCGGTGATATTGGGGGGCATGCTTTGGCAAAGATTTCCGTCTACTATAGCAATATCGGGGCAGATCTCATAGGAAACTAAGGGGTATTTGGTCCCTTTACTACGGTCAGTGATGACCGAAACGCCGGTCGCCTCGGTACCTGTCCCACTGGTGGATGGGATAGCAACAAAGTGGGCCTTGTTGCGCAGTGGTTTTATCGTAAATGGACGAACAATCTCTTCGAAAGTTACTTCAGGGTATTCATAAAATACCCACATGGCCTTAGCTGCATCGATGGCAGAACACCCACCCAGACCAATAATAAGATCAGGTTTCTCATGTTTGAGAAATTCCGCCCCTTTCATCACGGTTTCAACGGAAGGGTCAGGCTCTACCCCTTCAAAAACAGTCGAGGTAATACCGGTTTCCTTCAAAAGGTTGATAGTTTTATCGAGAAACCCGGAGCTCTTTATTGAACCACCGCCTATAACGATAACGGCTTTATTGCCTTCTACCTCTTTCAGGTTCTCCAAAGACCCAAGCCCATGATATATTTTCCTTGGAACGATAAATGATGACATAAATTTTTCTCCTTTATAGATTTTAGTGCAAGGCCAGAAACACTGTGAGTCACTTAATTAATTCGTTATGTTAAGCCGTTAGTCTCACACCGTCGTATATACGTATAGCAACCAAGCATTTTGGAATAGAGGATCAACAAACGGATTTATTATATAGCTTAAATTTGCTTTTTGTCAAGAAAAGTATAGGGGAACTAAACCACTGTGCACTTAAAGCGCATAGGTTTATACTAGCATGCTGATACAATAAACCTATATTAAAATATGTATCAGCTTAAAGCCCGACAATGCCATTCTTACAGATACCATTCGGACAGAAAACCAGAGGTTACAATAACATATAATATACAGTTGCTCAATAAAGTAGTATAGGTATAAATACTATGGTATACTCATTCCGATGAAGAACGCCAAGACAAACCCTAATACGGCAAGGGTGTGTTATTATACTTCCCTACAGTATGAACTTGAAGTTTCTAAAGAACAGACGCATAAACTTCATTCTGGAGAGGGGTGAAGCTATATATTGAACCACATACTAGTAATTAAACATTATCAGTGTACTATAAATGCTACGCATATTTTATGCGAGCCGAGAGCAGCTTGGGTCTTACTAGAGTATGAAACGGCATGGCCGTGGTTTCATAGATTGCGAACCGTTATGATATGCCTTGGATGTGATCGCATTTCTGGAACCGTAGAAGTTGATGAAGTCTACATTGGAGGCAGTTGAAAAGGTAAAAGAGAACGATGAGCAGATGGAACGCCTTTGGTTCTCTTCGCCACTGAAAAAAAAGATAAGCATATTGGTCATATCCGCCTTTTTCGTGTACCGGATGCCTCGGCTATGAGCTTGGTTCCATCCGTTGAAAAAAGGTAGAGCACGGAAGTAGAATCTGTACAGATGGCTGGATTTCTTATGATGGATTGACATCTAAAGGTTATAAACATAATATTGTTAGAAAACCTAATGATGTTGAAAGAAATTTGTTGACATTGGCGCATAGAGCAATTTCACCCTTGAAAAGGTTGTTATCTGGTACTCATCAAGGAGACGTACATCAATCACCTTTAGATTACTATTTGGACGAATTGGCATTTCGTTATATTCGTAAAACTTCTAGGTCAAGAGGCAAATTGTTTTATTGTCTAGTTCAGTAAGCTGTGGACGTCGCGCCTGTAAATGATTCCGAAATAAAAGGTGAACACTAAATATAGTGCCAACTTCGATCAACCGAATCGCTATAAAATCAAATTCAGAGAAGGTAGATATCTTTATGAATAATACACATATTATTGCAGATGAACTCAATCTGCCAAAACCAATAGTTATTAAGGTATTATCCCTCTTTGCCGAGGGTAACACAGTTCCATTTGTAGCAAGATACCGTAAGGAAATAACCGGTGGCCTTGATGAAGTCGCTCTTCGCAATATAGAGGAGCGTAACACCTACCTGGGTGAGCTCGTAGAGCGTAAAGAGACGGTAATAAAAACTATTATCGATCAGGATAAGATGTCTCCGGAGCTTGAAAAAACTATCAATGATTGTCTGTCCAAGACTGAGCTGGAAGAGATATACCTACCTTACAAACCGAAGAGAAGGACCCGTGCCACAATCGCCAGGGAAAAAGGGCTGGAACCACTGGCCATGAAGATATTGGAAATAGATGATGGCTTTGATCCTGTGAACTCGGCCATAGAGGGAATGGATAGTTTTAAGAACATAGAGAGTGTTGAAGATGCACTGGCAGGAGCCGGGGATATTATTTCAGAAATTATATCGGAAAATTCTGATTACCGAAATATTGTCTACACATACATGCATGATGCAGGCCATTATGTTTCAAAGGTGAAGAAAGAATACAAAGAGAAAAATACAAAATACAATATGTATTATGATTACCATCATACTGTCAACTCTATCTCAAGCCATAATATGCTGGGCCTGAGACGCGCGGAAGACGAAGGTGTGATTACTTTTACAATTGAAGTACCTGATGAAGAGATTCTCGCAAAACTGAAAAACAGTATATTAGGAGATAAAAAGAACCAGTCAGCGGAAATAGTGTCAGAGGCAATTGAAGACTCATATAGTCGGTTGATGAAAACATCAATAATTTCGAGAATCCGCCTTGAAAACAAAGACAAAGCGGATGAGGAAGCGATAGAGACCTTTGCTTCAAATCTAAACAATTTACTTCTGGCCCCTCCTGGTGGTGGATGTCCTATTGTAGGAATCGATCCTGGCTTTCGCACAGGTTGTAAAATTGTAGCACTGGATAATACCGGAAAACTCCTTGATGACGCCGTAATCTATCCCACTGAACCAAGAAATGATTTTAAAGGTTCTGCCAGAATACTATATGACTGGTTTAACAGATATAAAATAGAGTTAGTAGCCATTGGTAATGGTACCGGATCACGGGAAACAGGCAAATTTGTACACTGGGCGCTGGCCCAGGATGAAGCAACGGAATTTAAAGGAAAGATAAAAGTCGTAATAGTTAATGAATCAGGGGCATCTATCTATTCCGCATCTGAAGTTGCCGCAAGGGAATTTCCGGACAAAGATATTACTGTCCGTGGAGCGGTGAGTATCGCGCGCAGGCTGCAAGACCCACTGGCAGAGCTGGTAAAGATCGATCCGAAATCTATTGGTGTAGGCCAATATCAACATGATGTTCAGCAGAAAAAACTTAAAAAAAAGCTGGATGATGTCGTCGAAGACTGTGTCAATTATGTAGGTGTAGACGTTAATACCGCTTCGAAGGAGCTACTCTCCTATGTCGCCGGTATCAGCAGCAGTCTGGCTGAAAATATTGTGAGCTACCGCAACCAGAACGGACTTTTCTCCAGTAGGGACCAGTTTCTAAAAGTCAAAAAACTGGGTCCAAAAGCATTTGAACAGTGCGCCGGTTTCATGCGTATCCGCAACTCTGCGAATCTATTGGACAATTCGGCGGTACACCCGGAGAGTTATTATATTGTAGACATGTTTGCTGAAAATCTTCAGGAAAAGCCGAGTAAAATAATTGGTTGTGAAGAGCTGATTGACAAACTTGATCCTCACCTGTTTGTCAGTGCAAAAGCCGGACTTCCCACAATAACTGATATTCTGGAAGAGCTTAAAAAACCGGGACGTGATCCACGTAAACTATTTATTACTGCTGCCTTTGATGAATCAATTAATGAAATAGAAGATCTGGAACCGGATATGATACTGGAGGGTAGTGTAACCAACGTAGCCAACTTTGGTGCCTTTGTTGATATTGGTGTACACCAGGACGGCCTTGTCCACATCTCAGAAATTTCCAATAAATTCGTAAAGGACATAAAAGGTCATGTGTCCGTTGGAGATATCGTCAAAGTCAAAGTCCTTGAAGTTGACGTTGATAGAAAAAGGATATCTCTTTCGATGAAACATCTGTCTCGGTAATAACAACAGCAGAAATGACTAATTGACTAAAATAGTCATTGTCACAATTTTGAACCATCAGCATTGATGAATTTAAAGATCTTCTATTGTATCGAGTTACTAAACAGGTTTACATTCAGTAAAAGTCTATCATAATTAACAACTTTAAAAAGAACTGCAAGTTATTACAACAATGCTGAATCAAAGTGTCAGTAAAATCTAAGATATTTTATTTGCAAACCCCAACTGTTACCCATATCAGGAACCCGGCACATAGCGTTAATCCGATTATAGCCCCGTATAATGTTAGCTTCTCTTTCTTGTTCATAATATGTATATTCCGGTTTTTGTCCTAAAATAAAAACTAAGCCATTGGCAAATACGTTTCTCCACGAAAATCACGATTATTATTAAAAAGCTGTTAATATCAAATTTCATGCCATCACAACCTGTAATCAATACCAATACGTATGTCATTTCCCGATTGATAGTTACCGTTTTCATCAAGAAAATCAAATATTCGTTTTGTTATAAAACCATAACAAAATTCGTTATGGTTTTATAACAAACAGTTACCGTTTCGGCTTGTAAATCTCCTTGTAGTTATGTAACATTACAGGAAATTTCAAATTGGGATACTGCTTTTTTCTTAAAACAATCTCAGAGAATAATCGAATATATAATAATATTGTAGTCTTGCAGACGGAGATAACAGGTTGATAGTTTGTCACCGCAATTGCCTGAAGTGAACCCTTTGTGTATTTAGCGACTTGGCATGAGGAAGGAATATATGGAAAATATAGAAATATTAATTCACAGGTTAAATAATGTCCTGGGGATAATAGAATCCTGTATTAATCGGTTGAAAAGTGCTGATGCAAATACATTTAATAAGAGGTGGTTTAATATGAAAGAGGTAATCATTGTTACCGGAAGAGATAGGCTCAGTAAAGAGATAGCTTTATATAATAAGCTGGAGAACACGATAGAAAACAGATTTGCGGGAATATACTACAAGATTGACAAACAGCTCTCTGAGGCAGATTTAAACTACAAGGCCATGTTCGATCTACTTGATGAACCTGGTGATTATTCAGAAGAAAACAAAGTTGTGCTATTAACCAATGGGGACAAACTGGTAAAACTTCTTAAAGATATTATATCCAGACTGTCCCGACCAGAACCAGAAAATGATAGCTGATTTTTCCAAAAGGTTAGTATACCAGCCTGAATGACTCATCCGGGCGAGTAAGTCTGGTAGACGCATCCTTTAATTTTCGTTATTTACAGAAAAAAAATCTCATATACCTACCAGATAATGAGGAATATTCACCAAGGCAGAAGTGACTACTGTACATAGAGCAAAACTATTCAATCCATGTAATAATAGATAATGGAAGGAGATAAAAGATTGAATTACAGAAAAAACAGAATTTTGGTCATTGATGACGAGCCGGGTTGGTGTACATTGTTAAAATCCGGACTTCAAGAACACGACCTGGAGGTTGAGTATGAAACTGAGGCCGAAAATGCTTTAAAGGCAATCAGCTCTTTTAAACCTGACGCAGTGTTACTTGATGTACTATTTGGTAATGTTAGCAAAGGTAAATTAGTATTTAAACATATAAAAAAGAGTTATCCGAATCTCACTATTATAATGCTCTCCAGTACAGTGGCGGATGATGATTTCATGCTTAAAGATTACCCGGAATGTGCCTTTGCTTTTGCAAAAAACCAGCTAAACTCTGGTATAGATGGCATTTATAGAAGTTTTACTGAGAAGATCAGGCGTGCTATCAGGAATACGGAAGCAACCTCAGATTCTCTACAAAAGGAGTTTGACTTTGTTATTGGCAAGACTACGGCTATGAAAAAAGTGTGTAAAGACATTTTAAATGCTGCTGCCACAAACGCAACCATATTGATTACGGGTGAAAGTGGTGTAGGAAAGGGCTTGATTGCAAGTGCAATTAAAGACAATAGCAATAGAAGTGATAAACAATTTGTAATAAAAAGTTGTACTGACTTTCCTAGTGATAACATTCTGATAAGTGAACTCTTCGGCCATGAAAAGGGAGCTTTTACAGGAGCAGAAGAGAGCCATCATGGAATTCTTGAAGAAGCCTGTGGAGGAACTGTATTTATTGACGAAATAGGTGACGCCTCACTGGAAGCGCAAGGACGGTTATTGAGATTCTTACAGGAAAAGACAATACGGAGAATGAAAGGAAAGAAAGATATCAAGATAGATGCCAGGGTTATTATGGCAACAAACAAAAACCTTCAGAGCTTAATAAGAGCAGATAAGTTTAGAGAGGATCTGTTTTACCGCTTAAATCAGTATAAAATCCTGGTCCCATCCTTGAGAGAGAGAAAGGATGACATTCCAGATTTTCTTGCTTACTTCATTAGAAAATTCAATAAGGAGGACGACAAGAATATTCTTGTTGAAACAAAAAACGGAGAAAAAGATTATTTACGGGCTGATGTATTGGAGCTATTGAAAAGATATGATTGGCCTGGAAACATAAGAGAGTTTGAGAATACCGTACGGCGAGCAATGATAAACGCGGGTGATTCTAACATCCTGCAGACTGACTATTTTGATTTTGACGTCAAAGGAGAAATCGAAAAGCAGCCATCAGATATTGAAAAATTGATAGACGAAATTTTTAAGAAAAAATGGCGAGGAAAAGATAAATGGATGAAGTTTGCCAAAATATATACTACGAATGGTGGGCGAAAGGAGATATTACAAAAATGTGTCCAAAGGCTTAAGAGCGACCGACAAAATAGTAATATCAGATATCAAGACCTGGCCGATTTATTTGGAATTACAGAAAATAATATGAGACAACAGTTTCACGTACTTGAAATCAATTGGAAGGATCTAAAGAAATAAAAAAATAAAATCTACCAAATTGAACGATTCCTAAACGTAATAAAGTATTATTTTGTTATAAAACCATAACAATTCTTGTTAGGGATTTACTGTAGAAGGCAATATCCAAAACCAAATCCACAGCACTATCATATTGTTACATAACCACTTAAAGCATCACTATCCACAAAGAAACATTGGCATCAATTTTGCGAATACACTTAATTGATGTAGTAACCGCCATTCACCTGCTGGTCCAAAGACATGATAGACTTCTCCATTCTAATGCATGATCTATTTGGACCAGCAGAGATTTATTGTCACAAAACTTTCATTTATTGTAGATATGTGGAGTATTGGATAGTGAGTAAAAAAATCCTGATAGTGGAATATGACGTGTCCTTTCATACTTTGTATGAACTCATTCTAGACGATACTGATTACAGAATAATTCATGCATATGACGAAAATGATGCATTAGCTAAAGTGGAAGAAGAAAACCCGGACTTGATTATTCTTGATATATTACTGGACATGATAACAGGAGATACATTCTTCTTATTTTTGAAAAATATACCCAAATATGCTGATATACCCGTTATTATAGCCAGTAACTATCCTCGGCAAAAATACAAAAGTCTAAAGGAAATAGATCCAACACTTGTAATTCTTGATAAGACCGCTATAAATGAAACCTTGATTACCGAAATCAACGCAAAAATTGGATAGAAAATTATATAGTACTGACAAGAGAAAATTAATATGTAAGGATATACTAATAGAGAATACCGGTGTACGGAGAGGGCTTCTCATAATGGAAAATAATGGAATGATTGAGATTACGATGCTGCAGTTCATTTCTCTTGAAACCACCGATAAACTATCTATACCAATTATTAATTATGTGTGTGGAAGGCAAAGAAAACGGAAGTTTCAAATGATGCGACACATAAATATCATTTCAGGAGAATGAGAGATGGCAACGATTTTAATTGCAGACGATGAACCCGGAATGAGAATCTTAATTGAACAAACCCTTGAACCACTTATAGACAAAGGAGTAGAGTTACTACTTGCAAATGATGGAAAACAGGCACTTGAGATTATTAAGAGAGCAAAACCAGATCTTGTACTCCTTGATGTCATGATGCCGGAAATGAGTGGTTTTGATGTGTGTAATTCGGCTAAGAATATACTTGGAATGAAAGATGTTTACATCTTGATACTTACTGCAAAGGGACAGAAGTTTGATAAACAAATGGCTAAAGATATCGGTGTTAATCATTATATAACAAAACCTTTTGATCTTGATGAGCTCCTTGAAAAAGTGGTTAATATTCTTGGAATTGAGATGTAGATAGAAACTTATTTTTTTCAATAATCTAAACACCCGTTCTTTCTAAAGACCTTTTATAGCAAAAATCATGTTGAGTTTCACATAAACACTCCTGGTAGATCAATTACAGAAATCTCTGGCTGAACGGTAATTATTAATCCTTGTCTGCCAGACCTGGGTATTGTTCCATAAGGGGATTTTTGTCCAGATTAACGTGAGTCTGTTCTTTAAGTGCTTTCCTGAGATACTTCGGAAGGTTAAAGAGCGCCTGGTGGGTAATACCATCATAGAATCTCAGTTCTGAATTGACCCTCTCAGAAATCCTGCGGTCTATCTTTTCAGGGCTTATCTGGGCAGGATCCAGGTCGTTTGTGGCGAGACAGAATCCCCATAGCAGGGCGAATGATGGCACGTACGCGGCATATGGAAATACATTAGGAAATACCGCTTGAAGCGTTTTACTGAGAACGGTATATGTTTGTAGAGCTACTGGTGAAGTTGTGCTTGCCTGGATAGACAATACACCATGAGGTGTAAGCTTCTGTTTTACAAGAGCATAGAATTCTTTAGTAAATAGCTTGTAAGCGGGACCCTCTTCCAGTGGGCAGGTAATATCCATTATTACAGCATCAAACTCTTCATCAGAGTCCTCAATGAATTTGCGACCATCACCGAAAGTAAGCACTGTCCTTTTATCTGAAAAGCAGCCATTATGAAAGGTCGGCAGGTACTTTTCCGCACATTCCACCACTTTTTCATCAATGTCCACCATCATAGCCTTGTTGACTGTCTTATGATGGAGGACTTCTCTCAATGTAGCACCCTCACCACCACCTATAATAGCTACTTTTTCTGGTTCAGGATGCATTATCATAGCAGGCTGTACAAGCGCTTCGTGATAGATAAACTCATCCAGTTCAAACGATTGGAATTCATTATCAAGAATAAGGCATCTGCCAAAATTGTGAGTTTCGGCTACTACTATCTCCTGGATATCTGAATTTCCATGGTATATTGTACCTTTAATGGCATGTTTATGAACTTCAGAAGGGCTGAAATAGTCGTAAATCCATCGTGAAGGAAGGTCTTTTTTCAGTTGTTTGCCTCTCTAAGTAGTTGTAGACAACGCTTTAGAAAGCATTGTCTCCTTGATAAATGGTGAACCCCTTTTTATCTCAACGGAAGTGTGCTCTTTTGGCCCAAAACCATCCAGCAGCCTCTTAACGGCTATTTGAGGATCAGCTACAGTTCCACAAGTAAATATATCAGCAGCCACATAGCCTTCTATAGGCCACGTATGAATTGAAATATGTGACTCTGATAAAATAGCTACAGCAGTTATTCCCGGAGGATCAAACTCGTGGTGAATAGATTTGACTACAGTCGCGCCGGCATCATTTGCAGCATCACACATAATTTGTGTTATCTTTTCCGCATCATCAAGGATTTCCCTGTTACAATCCCACATCTCAACTAAAAGATGTCGTCCGAATGCTTCCATTCTCTACCCCCCCATTTCTTAAGAAGAAAGATAAAGAATAATTTGTGGCGATTGTTGACCGCCCGCCTTAACAACAAAGAAGCGAACAATCAGGTACCATGACCTTAACATTGCCTTAAATTACTCTTACAACTCTTTAACTCATACGGTTCTATACTAAAAAAAAATGAAGATGCATTTTTATCTATATACGTTGATTTGTCAAGAAAGATTTTTGTTACCTGGAGAAAGCTATGCCTGGCTATAATAAAAAAGGTACTAAATATGATAAGTGTCCGGCTAGGTTTATACGTATTGCAAGTAAACACTCCAGAGAATCACGTCAAGGTTCTTTGTCTGATAAACGGAGCCATTACAGGTTATGGTGATGCCTCTTCCCAGCTTTCAATTACTACTCCTTTCGATTTCAGGTTTACTTTTGTACTTTCTACAACTCCGTTTGAATATTTTTCCACTCTTGATGCAGTCAAGTCGGTGCAAACCACTACTTGAATTTTTCCATCAGAGAGGAATTCTACAAGTTTTTCTGCAGTTACTTTAACGCAATGCTCAAGCAAGAAGCCCGCAACTACAAACTTACTAATTCCGTTCCTGATGTCATCACCTACTACGTTCCCGAATTCTTTAGAGGAAAAGGCGTTCTCCTCACACTTAGTTGTTCTCGATCTAAACTTAACATTCGACAATTCACTGATTACTCTACAGTCTTCGTTAGCATCCGGAACACATAGATTGGCGAGAGTGTCATCCATGTTTCCATCTGTAAATTGACCTGCAAAATATTCAGACCTCACAAGATGTGTTCTAGTCGAAATCGCCGCGGCCTGGGCAATTCTGGGAATTGTATTTCTGATCTCGGCGAGTTCCCTCTCTCCATACCTCTTTGCAAGAGAACCGCTTAGTCCGCAAAATCCGATCAATGGATCTATAAGAATTAGTGACTGATTATCGGTTACCATAACGCTGAGGTGAGGTGTGCCGTATGGCGTATAAAATAATGAAAAAAATATAATAAGCAAAGAATCTAAAAATCGCAAGAGATAAAGACGTAAACTCCACTAACTCGTTCGGTCTTTAATAATTACCTGTTTTTATTAGCGTTGTCAATATTTGTCAACAACAAATACTCCGCTTTTATTTATTCACTCTTCAAGATGTGAGCCCGCTGCTCTCAGGTTTTCAAGTGAGTCTGTATGGGTAGGCAAGATTGAAAGTGCTTTTTGAAAAAATTTTATTGAATCTTCATATTTACCTTTACCGGCTAATAATACACCAACGTTATTATAAACATCAGGAAAATAGGGGTTCAACGCAACCGCTTTATTAAATAAGGTAATGGCTGCTTCTGTTTTATCCATGGATAAATACAATTCGCCTAATCCATTATAACTTCTGAAGTCATTAGGATTTGAAGCAACTGCTTTTTCATATTTGTTCAGAGCGTTATCAAAATCTTCTGTTTCAACATCAAGTTCCGCCAACAGTCTGAAGAGAGATGAAATTTTCCTAGAATTGTTGCCTTCTTTAATTTTTTCATCCAGGAAATCCCTCATTCTCTTTTTGTCAACTGAATTTTCCTTCATTAAAGACAATCTTACTGAAGCCTCAAAATTATCAGGAAAAATGTCAAGAATGTATTCAAGATGCTTCCGGGTTTCATGAACATTTCCATTGATCTCTGCGTTTAAAGCACGGTCAAGTAATATTTCGCTGTATAGTTGATCGTTTCTTCGGTAAAGCGGAAAGTCAAAGCAGATGCCTTGCGGGTTACCGGCATTTTTATACCTGTGATCAGTAAGCCTGAAAGTTTTCATAAGATTGTATGGAATACCGATTTTATTCTGGAGCCTTTTGATATTCCAGTTATCTTTTACCTTATAATTGTAGAAAAGCAGCAATTCAGGAGGTTTTTCCCTCAGGGAGTTAAGTAATTCGTCTTCAATTATGATATGATCATGATGTGCATAAGGCACGAGATAGCTGATATGCGAATTGAAGGCTTCTCGTCCTGCGTAAAGATATATAGAAGGTTGATCTCCCCACACGAACAGTTTTTCCTCTTCTTTAGAATGCTTGCGAATATATTGACCGATAGTTTCGCCTAATCGAAACAGCTTTCCAAATAAAGGATCAAGATATCCGAAAGAATTAATCTCACCTTTAGAAAATGACTTAATAATTGTTATTCCAATTCTGGTACACTCAATACCGATGAATGCTATTACCGTCCATCCTAAAACACCACTATTTAAGAGGTACGGCCATATGTCAAAGGCAGTCTTTGCCGCAAGAATGCTGACAGGCGCCCAACATGGATTGAAATGTGGAGTATAATAGTTTTTCTGAACCTGCTGCATTAACAGGAAGATGATAAAGAGTAAAACCATTGATAAACTGAACAGATCGAAATCTTTAAATAGCAGAATAATCTGAGCAGCAGCTAAGAAAAGAATCATATATAAATCTTTAATTGCGGGCAGCATAAAGTCACTGAAACATGCCCATTGAGTCTTTCTATCCTTATTATGGTGGGCTTTGACATATGTGCCTGTTGTAAGATAATCAGATGTTTTTGAGATACGATTAATTAGCGGCTTTAATTTAAGTTTGATGATATAGACATTGAATGCTTCAATTGCGGGGTAAAATGTTCTATGTAAATACTGATTTAAATCTCCGCCTTGCCTTTTAACATGGTATATTGGCAGTAGATTAATTCCCATAAACGCTACCATGTAATAAGAAACACCCGCTAAGAAGTGCGGTGTGAAATAAAAAATTAGCGGTAATAGCATACTGAAGATAAGCGCGGGAGTTTTTATCTGGACAGACCACGCAGACATAATACCAGAGAGAACAAAATAAAAACTATTTCCGGTTGTCATGCCATAATATGTAAAAATAATGCAAAGATTTATGGGTAGAATAAAAAAGTGCTCAGCATACGTTAAAACAAATAATGTGTTTGGTACAGCGGTTAACATTGCGAAAGATAGCCCGGCAACAAATGACAAGAGAGGGTCATTCCAGAAGCACAGGCTCAGCCAGTAAATAGATACTGATGTAAGACTGTACCAGATCGATTTAAATATGTAAAAGAATGTTAATCTCTCAAAGCCGATAATATTGTAAAGCCTTGCCGATATCCATGGTACTCCAAAATAACCGTTATTGTCGTATCCCTTGAACATTCTAACCCCTTTTTGCCAGAATACTGATAAATAATACCAGTTACCGTCATCTTCAGATAGGGGCTTTCGTAACTTAGGGATGTTTAACGTCAACGCAGTGAGAATTAATATCGTTACTGCCAATACATTTGTCATTTACAAGATACCTCAGTTTGTATTTATTCAGATGTTTCTGTAACAATGACTAAACATCTCAAATTTTAACAGTATTAAACCTCTAATTATTTTAGCCGGGGTGTATTTTGTTTGATTTTTTTTCAACATATTTCCAGTGAGACGGGTGGAAATATGTTTTATAGTCATCTGGGTCCCAATAGCCTGTTATATAACAACTTGCACATTTATTGTATACTGGTGTATCAGTATTGTAGGTCCTTCGTAATTCACTATATCTTTTGCCTGACCAGATGTCAGAAAATGAAGAGTGATTAAGATCTCCTAAATCGTAACGACCAATACAACAGGGAGATACTTTACCGCTTGGTTCAATATAGGTAGACTCGAACAGGTAATTGCAATAATTATTTGATTTGTATTTACCAAATATTTTTAGAAAATTAATCGGTGCAGAAAAATGTATGCCCAGTATTTTTGATAGAAGCAGCGATTTCGCAATAACTATTTTCGTCCTCGTTTTCTCCCAGAATATTGACCAATCCGGATTCATGTGTTCATGAATAAAACCGAATGCGACGGTTACTCCGTCAATACCTGTTCTTTTTGCCAGCCGTAATAAATCCGGCACTTGTTCCAGATTAGACTTAAACAGAGCAGCATGGAAATCAATATGTGGTTTTTTATTATTATCTGTTTTTCTCCTGGCTTTTACGATAGTTTCTGCTCCCTTAATAACATTTTCATATCCTGCACCAGATCTCAATAATTCAAGTGTTTCCTTTACAGGGCTGTCAATTGATATCTGCATATTCTTTACTGATGAATTGCAGATAACTTCAGCATTTCTTTCGTTAAGTATCGTACCATTAGTAGATATAAATATAGGGACATTGCGTTTCGTTGCCTCCGACAGGACATGAGCGAAATGACTGGAGAGGAGATTTTCTCCGGCAGAATCAATTCTCAGCTCCCTCAGGGAATCAAATGTTTCAGTTATCAGTTTATCAATAACATCTTTACTTAAAAAAACACCTTTCGGGTATGATTTTTTATCACCCCAGCGACAGATTATACAGTGTATATTGCAGGCACTTGTTAAATTGAGATGCATTCGTTCAGGTTTATCTAATGGAGAGGTAAGTACCTTTCCTGGTAGGCAAAATGAACTCAGAGAATGTAGTATAGATTTCATTGTAATCATTGTTTTTAACACCTCATTAAAGGAAATATTAAAATTTTAAAGAAAGCACGGCAAACAGCTGAATATAATTTTATAACTTTTCAATAACCATAAACAGCCCAACCGCATCAACGTCCTTAGAATTGATAAATTTCTGATTTATATCATCAGGTGCCGTAAACTGATCATCAAATTGTATAGCAAACTTTAATACCCTATGTGGATATTGATTTAAAATATTCCGATAATCACAGACCCTTAATCTGTTTGTGTAAGAATCATCAGGGTGATTCTGAGTCTCCCACTCCTGATCAGACAGTCTTAAATAATCTAATGGCTTGTCAAAATCATAGTGGTTGCGCAAATCAATTTGATGTACCATGATGCCACCAGTTTTCAAAACACGGAACATATTCTTGAAGACAGTATCAACTTTACGTACATGCTCCAGACACGCATTAGAATAAATTAAATCGATTTCATTGGCCGCATACCCAGAATCTCCATTCTCGTTGACGAATGATTGAATGGTAGATGTTGATTTAGTAGGATAGAAAGTTGCCTCTATTCGAGTGTTATACTCCTGTTCGATATGCTTTCTGTAATACTCCATTACATAATCATATCTCAACACAAACCGCTTCCAGTCAAAACTGTCAACAACTCCAGTATTTTTAGCACCTTCAGCCAGAAAAAGGTAAGCAAGGCCAAACAGGTAGCCAGGTCCCAGTTCAAGCACATTTTTGTCTTTAAAATCATAATTTAAGAAACGAATGCTCTCTTTAAGGTTATTGAATGTTCGAAGTTTATGTTCAATTATGTTATGTAGCTTTTTCCTACTCAACCATCGCGGCAGATGGTTATTAATTAAGCATTGGCCTTTCAGTTTAATACTTATCGGCAATAATCGCTTCGCTAAATCCAGGACTCTCATTTTATATCCGTTTACAAGATAATGGTAGATTGGTTTTTTTTATAATCGGTAACTGATTCATTTATCCTTATATTTATAAACCCATGCTTATACTGCAGATATTGACACCTTTATGCCATTATCGTTTTTCGTTATTGATACTCCTCCAGTCATCAAACATCTGCGTTACGCCATCGTTGGTGTATATATCAGCCTTTTTTATGCTGCCCTTCATTACTAACCGATTCACAAATTGTATAAAATCATCATTACAGTTGAAAATCTTACTGTTTATGGTTCTTTTTGTATTATTCTCTGTTAAGGATTTCAGCATTTCTTCGGTTGCTGTTTTTTTCCTGCTACAGTGGGTATCAACCAGACGATACAAAGGGTATATCCCATAGAAATATTTATCCAGTTTATAAAGCATTCCTGAAACTTCATTTACTTTTTTGATATTCAGAGAGCCGTAAAAGTCAATAATGAATTCGGGAGCAAACTTTTTGATATCTGACAATACGTGCTTCCTCCAGCTGGGTATTGTCGCATCATTCAATAGTGGATCAGTCATTAATGCACATGCTAATTTCCCGCTCAATGCCGCCATCCGTTGAGCTAAGACGTAAAACTCGTGATTATATCCCCATTGTAATACGTAATCATTTTTCGCAGTATTTTGTTTTACATATTCGGCAATGCCTTCTTCTGCAATAAAGTTTAGTGTGTACTTTTGCTTAATAACCTGAGATGTTTTTATGTGAAATGTAAGCGCATCGTATTTGATATAATATCGAAATATCTGTAACAAAGCTGGTAACAACAGGAGAATAGAAATACCAGCAAAGATGACAAACCCTAAACCAGAAAACCCGAGCATCTGTCTGAAACCATATGCCGCAACAATTGAAGCAAAAGGCAGTAGTGAGTAGAAGTGTGACATATAGAATTTATTCTGATACCAGATACCTGCCAGAGATACAAAAGGCAGTACCGACATAAAGATAATGCTGGTGTTATGGTTGATGACTGAGAAGGTGATACCAACGACAAAATAGTATATTCCGCAAAGAAAGCAGGAAAATATGACAAAATACGCTTTCGCGTCAAATTTAAAAATATTACGTTCGGCAGGCATAGATTTCTTGTAACTGATAACGTTCTTTGGTTTATAATAATTAAAAAAATTATGAAAGGATCTGGTTTTTATGTAATAATAACAATTTGTAATTATTATTATTGAAGCGACACCAAGAAAAACAAATAGCAAGTCCCAAGCGTTTAGCCCCCAGCATAGAGAAATACCCAGGATTGCAAATGTTTCCAGAACATAAGACATTTTCAGACAAATTGTAACTAACCCTATGAGAAAGCCACTTATCAGAAGAAAGAATATACGGTTAAAAAAAAAGTTTTGTGAAAGGTCACCATGTGCAGACAGCAAGATGGCAGTTACGGCAAGGAGTAGTGGTAATAAAGCATATTGCTCGGCATGTAGTTGGAAAGTGTCCAGAAAAGGGCTGAGTGACATAATCCAGTAAAACGAAGCGGCAATGATTCCTATAAGAGGGGAACCGAGCAGACATGCTAAAGCGTATACTGCAAATCCAGTAAGTAAATTATAATGGGCGTAAAAGATTCTAAAACTCTTAATGGACCCTTTAAGAATAAGTATAATATTGACAAAAGCTCTTAATAAGAATTTTGGACAGAGAACATGATAGTCTCCGCTGTAACGGAGAGGTGCCAAAGAGTCGGCTCTCCATGGAGACAATTTATAGCCATTATTCATAAAGAAGGGAACATGGATGAAAAAACCACTATCCGGGTGCAGAGGTTGTTCTCTTGTTTTATAATGCAGAACAAACGTTACTATTGCTAGTATCGTTAATAATGGAATAATCACGATTTAATGAACCTTCCTGTTTTTAGATTAAATTTCTTTTTCCTGATCATTATTGGTTATTGATACGTCTCCAGTCATCAAACATCTCTGTGATACCACCTTCAGAATAGATATCTGCTTCTTTTAATCTATCCTTCATTACCAGGTTATTTACATATTTTATATAAACAGAATTACTGTCAAAAATCTTATTGTTTATGGTTCTCCTGGTATCATTCTCTGTTAAGGATTTCAGGATTTCTGTGGCTGTTGATCTTTTCCGGCTGGTGTGGGTATCAACCAGACGATAAAGAGGGTATATTCCGTAAACATTTTTCTCCAGTTTGTAGCGATGTCCTGAAACCTTATTTACTGTTTCTATCCTCAAGGAACCATCAAAATCTACAATGAACGCTGGAGTAAGTTTCTCTATATCCGACAATACATCCTTCTTCCAGTTGATATACATAGCATCATTCAGTTGTGGGTCAGTCATTAACGTAGAAGCTAAGTGACCCCTCAATGATGCCCTGCGTTGAGCCAGAACATAAAACTCATGATTATATCCCCATTGTAATACAAAATCATCCTTTGCTGAATTACGCTTAACATATTCGGCAATGCCTTCTTCTGCAATAAAGTTCAATGTGTGTTTTTGATTTATAACCTGGGATGTTTTTATGTGAAAAGTAAGTGCATCATATTTGAGATAATATTGGAATATCTGTAACAAAGCTGGTATCAAAAGCAGAAGAGAAATAACAACAAAGAAGACAAATCCTAAACCAGTAAACCCCAGCATTTGTTTCACACCATAAGCAGCAACAATTGAGGAAAAGGGTAGTAGAGAATAGAAGTGTGACATATAGAATTTATTTTGAAACCAGATACCAGCCATAGATACAAAAGGCAGTATAGATATAATAATAATGCTGGTGTTATGATTTATGACTGAGAGGATGATGCCAGCTAAAAAACAGCATATTCCGAAAAGGAAACAGGAAAAAATAATAAAATATGTTTTTACGTTGAATTTAAAGATATTATGCTCAGCTGGCATTGACTTCTTGTAGTAAAGGAACATTTTAGGAAAGTAGGTATAAACAAACAGATCAATAGATCTGGTTCTTATAAATGTATAAACAAGGATAAAAGAAACAAATAAAGCTATGCCGCAGATCATAAACAGTATACCCCAAACACCGAGACCCCTCGATAGAGAAAAGCAGCAGATTATAAAAGCCTCTACAGCATATGTTATTTTCAGGCACATGATAACCATTCCCAGCAACAAACCACTGACAAGAAGCAGCATAATACTTTGAACGGTAAAAATATGTGAAGCATTCAATGTGCCAGCCAATATTACCGCAATTAGTGCCAGAATCATTGGTAAGTACGCATATTGTTCGGCATGCAATTGAAATGAATCGTGGTATGGACTCAGTGACATAATCAGATAAATTGATGCAGCTATTAAACCCAGCAGCGGAGAACCAATCTGGCTTGCAAGCTTGTATATCGCAATTCCCGTCAGGAGATTATAAAACGCGTAGAAGATTCTAAAACTCTTGCTCTTCCCTCCAAGAAAAAAGATTATGCCGGCGAAAGAACGAAGTAGAAATTTACTGCCTAATATATTGTAGTCTCCAGTAACAATGGGAGGTGATGAAGATATTACCTTTGAAGGCGAAAAAAAATAACCGATTCTTTTGAAGAAAGGGATGTAGAGAAAATATCCGCTGTCAGGGTGGAGAGGGAGCTTTATTGTTCTCAGATGTAACGTAAATGCTGAAATTGACACAATTGCCAGTATCATTAAATTCATAGATTGTAAGGCCTTGTAATTAAATATGAAATAAATTTATCTGTCTGATAAGTTTAATCAGCAGTGATACTTCTCCATGACTTTTTCCGGTTTCTGAACATTACGCATAAAATGACGAAGTGGTGATATATCATGGCCAATCCAATCAACAGGATGAAGAAAAATGTTAAAATTTGCAGGTTTTTGAGGAATTTTATTTAAACAGTTTTCAACCGTATCTGGTCCCACAAACATTGATGTTCCCATGAAGACAAAATTACCAAAATCAACTGTTGCTGGTATGTAAAATTGTCCAACATAACCCCTGATACGTGAAAAGCCGGCTGATACTACTTTATCGACAAATCCAACTGCGTTGTAGGGAAATGCCATGCTTTTCAGTTCCAGACTATGGCGCAGGCGAACTCTTGCTGCACACTCCAGATCTCTATCTACTTCATGTTCCGATACTGAGAAATAGTTGATATGGTTCTGTGTGTGCCATCCTATTTCAATATCTGGGTCTGCCATTATTTCATCACAAACGGGTCCCATATAACGATCCTCAAAAAGATCACCTACTACGAACCAGGTACTTTTGATCCCTGATTCCTTGAATATTGAATGAATCTGCCTGGCACGATCTGCTGATTCTTTCTGAATTAACTGATGGTTACCAGTACTGCCTTCAGCTAACGAATAAGCCCCTTCCAAATCAACAGAGACAGTCAATTCTTTTACACAATTATCTACCCCTTGAATTATCTGGTTGTTCAGAACGAAAGTATTCTGATCAATATGTCTATCGTGTATAGAGCAATTTTCACCTATGTAACAAAAGTGCATGCCAGAAATCGTCAGGTTTTCTATAAATGCACCACTGTTCATCTGAAACCATGCAGGCTCACTGAGATTTAATTTCCCTTTTACCACTGCACTTTCATGTATAACGCTCCCAAGCGTTCTGGCTATATACCCTGGTCGCGGCATTAATCCCATAATGTAAGGATAAGGACGAAAACGGTCAAGGAACAGCTTTGTTGCTACTTTGAACTTTCGCAGATTCTGCATGTCTTTTGCCTTTCCATCTTTTTATCCAGCTTTTAAGACGAAGGGATGATACTTCTAACGGTTTCCCCTGAATAATATAAGAATATATCTCTTTTGGTCTGGCACCAAAGCGGCGTTTAAACTCATAGCTTCCATCCCAGGGAGAAGAGGGACCACAATTGACCCATCGTTTGTTACGTTGCAATGCCTCTTCAATCATCTGTACAAAGAGAACTGCAGGAAACCCTTCTATAAAAGATTCAGTCTTTGCTAATACAAAATAATTATGAATATGCGATGGCGTTACCATCAACAGGGATGATCCCATCAGTCTGTCTTCCAGATAAAAAGAACGCAAAATGATTTCTTCTCCGAGCAGATCAATCATAGAATGAAAGTAATCAATGGTAAATGGATAGCGAATTGACTTTCTTTTAACAAGTTCATCATAGCATTTGAAGAAAGTACTCACATTTCCTTCTTTTACGATAATATTCTTTTTCACTCCTTTTCTATACTTTCTCTTTATATTTTCTGATGTATTAACACTAATATACTCATCTACTGATTTAATTTCATGTAAATCAATAACCATTTCGTAATTAACATCTCTGGCAAGTGGAAGAGCGTTGTAAGAATTAAGGTAGATTCGGTCGTCACCAAAGTGTTTGCAAAAAAGATCGGTATGGTAAGAACTACTGCTGCCACCTGGAGCATTGGCAGGTCCTGCCCATATAATGTTATCTTTTCGTATACCGGCAAACAGATCGTAGATTTTTCTTCCATCAACCAGTGCGGCAGTAATTCTCTCACCAGAGTGCCACCTGGCTTGAAAGTTTAACCAGTTATAACTAAAAGAATAGCCATGCATTTCAGGTTTGTCCTTTCTGACATTCTCCCAAGCCAAACGATCATTTATCCTGACTAATTCCATAATTGTCTCAAAAGTCTCCTGCTATATTTAGTCTGTGCTGCAAGAAATCTAACTCCTTTTGGTCCACGTCTTACCAGTGCGTTGAGCTTCCTCCATTGAGTGTTCATCTGGATTCTGGTCCGTAATCCATGCTCCAGCGTGCAGGCATCTTCAAAAGAAATAGCATCATAATTCCACTCCGGTTTTAACGATTCTTCTTTTTCTAAAAAGGTATTCTTGTAAATGTGTTTTTCTATCCACGTGATATGTGACGGTTGAACTTCAGAGTGCATTTTACCTGTTTCAACAAGATGTCTATGGTAATCAGTATTCGGAAAGGGTATTACAAGATCGAAAGTAGAGTTATAACTTTTAATTTCGTTCTGAAGGAATTCAAATGTTTCCATTACGGACTGGATATTTGCATCTTTAAGCCCTACAAGAGTATATGTACGAGCTAAAATGTTGTGCTTTCTGAAAAGTCTGGCAGCCGTTCTTATCTGTTCCAGAGTGATTTCTTTTTTATTTGAGTCTAAGACTTTCTGATTGGCGCACTCTACTCCATAGCCTGTATAGATACAACCCGCTTGTGACATGAGTGAAACGAGTTCCTCGTTTAGATTAGAAACACGGGTATTGGTTTCCCAGATTATATCCAGTTTTTCCCTTATAATCGCACGCAGTAATTCTTTCGCAAAATACATATCTGATGCTAATTCATTATCGAAAATCCGAATAAACCTCATTCCATAAGATCGTAATCTCTTTAATTCTTCTACTATTGAGGAAACAGAACGGGAATTCCATGACCGTTCTGATAATTTTCCAAAATGGCAGAAAATGCAGTGATGATTACATCCATCGGTAGCTAATAACTGCTGGTGGTTATAGAGATGCATAGGCATTAAGTCATATGCCGGTAGTGGGATATCTTTACTTAATATATTATTACCGGTTACCTTTGAAAACCAGTCACCGAAGAATACTCTGACATGAGGCGCTCTTTCCATAACCCACTTTTCAAATGGTTCATTGATCAGATATATGAGTTCGGAATCCCATCCTATATTAAAGGAAGTAGATTTGCGGAAACTAACAGGATTTACTGTTGCAATAATAATTTCAGGAGAGAAGGCTCTTATTCTTTCTATCACCTGAGTGGAAGAAAGATCCGATGCCATCGCGTCAAGGAAAAGAACTTCGTCTCCACGTTTTTTCATCAATGAGCTCAGGACTCCCAATGACCAGGGAAACACCTTGTCACCATGGGAACTGAAATTAGTGGTTCCATTAATTTCGACAACACTTCCATCATTTGGTTTCAGGATTAATGTTTTCATAATAAAAATGCTTATTTTAGTCAGGAAAATACTTCCCGCGATTTATAACGATTAATTCTGTGAAATAACTTCTCTGTTTGCTTCTCTATCTCCTCTATACTTTCAGAAGAAGGTTTCCGGAATCGGCTGCATGCAATTACATTTTCTTCAAGATGTTTTATGTTCTCCACACCCACTACAACGGTATCTACATCCTGTGAAAGAGCATAATGAAGGAGTTGAACTCTGGTGATATCAGGAGCTAATTCTGGTAATCGTCCGCTGGCAAAAACCTGCATTCCCATCACTCCAGTCTTCTTTTCCCTTGCAAGGGGAATAATATCTTTAATGTAACTATTCTCATGAACATCTGCCGGGTTAACAGGTATTAATACCGTGTCAAGGACTCCTTCACGTAAGGCTTTGGCCAGATATTGTGGAGAGGCATCACTGCTGGCACCAATAAAATTTATTACCCCTTCATCTTTGAGTCTGATAAGTGCCTTTATACCGGGATAATTTCCTTGAAACAATTGATGAAAATCACTTTCTGTATCCAGACAATGAATTTGCATTATATCGATTACATCAGTACGTAACTGATTAAGTGATTTTTCGATAGACCGCAAAATATTATCATAATCCCTGGACCTTGTTTTTGAAGCCAAAACGAATTCATGCCGTCGATGAGAAATATACTTTCCTATGTATTGTTGACTTTTACCATAATTAGGTGACGTGTCTATGTAACTGACACCTAAATCGAGCGCGTGATTCAGGATCTTATCAGCCCTTTTGTTCCAATAATAGTACTCTAGTACTCCCTGGCCTCCTAACGAAAAAATCGGGACTTCAAGATTTGTTTTTCCTAATCTTCTCTTCTGCATTACAGCACGATTTTGCATCTGGATAGAATTATTCGTGCATTTGTCTAAAACAAATCCTGTGATTGCCCCTTTAACTGCTTTTTTTAGATTGTAAAAACGATTATCTGATATAATAATTTCCATAGTAATATGATGAGAGTTAGTTAAGAAAATGTAGATATCGTTTTCTCAAATGATTTTGTGAAAGCCTTGAAAGAAAAATGTTCATTATAATAAGATTTGGCATTCCTTGAAACGGTCTTCAAAACATCAGGATTAGCCATAAGGTATTTAATTTTGTCTTTAATGGATTGACTACTTGCTTTTTCAACAAAGAAACCATTAATCCCGTCTTTGATGTGATCTGCTTGTCCACCTACTTTTGTCGATATTACAGGCAAACCCGAATACATGGCTTCTATTACCGTCATGCTCAAGCCTTCAGTTAAGGATGGAAAGACAAGAACGTTTGCTGACTTAAAATAATTCAGCATGATCTCACGAGACTGATGCCCACAAAGGATTATATTGTCTTCAAGGTTCAGTTCCTTTATCAGCTCTTTATATTCCGATGCAAGAGGTCCATCCCCAAAAATATATAGGTTGCACCTTTCCAGCCCCTGCATGGCTTTTATTATATGCCCAATCCCCTTGGTTTCTATGCCATTAATACGAACCAGTCTTCCTACAGCAACAATGTTAAAGAATCCATAATTTAAAGATACTGATTTAGTTTCAGGAATAAGATTTTCATCGAGTATGTTGGGCCATAGAATTATCTTTCTTTTCCATCTTAGAAGTAACTTTTCTTTAAACTCTGTGTTAGTGGTGGTAACAATATTATTTTTCTTTAACGCATAAAGAGTTTCTAGCTTTCGAAAAGTTGTTACCACTTCATCAACATCAGATCCCTGAGCATTCGTTATAGATTTTATTCCGAGTAAGCTTCCCATAAAAGCTGAGATAGTGCCGTAATCCAACATCATGCCTACAATGATATCCGGTTTAGTGTACCTTAGATGTAAAAGAATACGCAAATAACCAACAGTTGCCATATGTATAATTCCCAGAATGCGTGACCCGAGTATTCTATAGCGCAGAATTCTGAAAAATTTGACACCATGGTAAACTTCGCATGCCGGATCTTCAGGTGACAGCAGGCACGTGAGCACAGAAGTTTCATACCCTGCCTGTGCGAGTGCCGCTGCGTAGGAAAGTGTGCAGTTGCCAACACCGTTAGAAACCGGATGAGTAATACCAAAGATAAAAGTTACTTTTTTTCTATACATGCCATGGCTTTCTTAATAATACAAGTTGCGTTTTCCAGTCCCCAGTTCATTGCGTCTTCCATGTTTGAATACTGCCATAATCCATTACGACCGGTCGTTTTGATCTGTAAAGGAGCTAAACAATTATTCACTTTCTTTATATCTTCATCGTATTTGTCGTGATAAATCGGATATCCGTATTGAAAGAATTTAATGTTAACATCCAAAACATGATCTTTGTCACATATACCAAGATTTACCAGATCATCTAAACAATTTTCTTCTAATTCCTGTGGATATGAAGGTCCTGGAGGAAGAATGCATTCCAGGCATATTCCGCTTTCGCCATCAGGAACATTATCAGGAGAAAAGTTTTCTGAAAAAGATAATCTCTGGAAGGCTATAGAAGGGTACGGATAATAAATCCAATGTACTCCATCCTTAGACAATGCTGAACGGTGTGAAACTCTCACCATAATTATAACGACGGAAGAGTATTGCAGATTATGGGTTATAGATTCTGTGACTTCCAATTGAGGTGTTAAAATATCCAGTAATACAGGTAAAGGAATTGTTGAGATAAGATTATCATATTGTACTTCATCTCCATCTTCGAAGGTAATTGTTCTAGATATAGTGTTAATATTAATAGCATTTTTATTATATTGGATGTTCAGGTTTTCAGCGAAGATGTCACACATCTTTCCGGCCCCACCAGTTTTTGGGTATAAAAAGTATTGATTTGGATGGAACTGGTTATCGTTATTTTGAAAGGCACCGGAGATAATTTCTTTAATATCAGGTTGTGGAAAGAAACGTTCCGGCCATTTTGTTGATACATTTTCTAGATCCATTTGCATAAGTTTTTCATTATGAGGTATCAGGAAATCATAAGAGATAACTTCTCCATATGTACTTATCAACCATTCCTTAAAATTAAAACATTTACTATGCTGCTGCCGTTGCGCTTCAAAAAGACTATAAAGAGATTCTATCCTTCTTTCCAAGGGTAATCCGTGTAGATTTGCCTGATAGGGATAATTAACGAGATTCCCATCTAAATCTATTTTAACAGTTTTTTCCTGGCTGGTATGTTCACCATTTAAAAGAGATAAGAATAGATGGCGAATATGTTCTTTCTGAAAATAAAAAATATGAACACCCATATCAAAAAGTGTTTTTTCCACATATAATGATGAACTAAGCCCACCATATGAATTAGATTTTTCGAAAATTTCGTATGTGCGGTCAGCTTCGTTAAGCGAATAAGCTGTTGTAAGGCCTGTGAGACCTGCCCCGAGAATAATATTTTTTGTTTTCATAATCTTTTCACGTAAAATCGATTAGTCACTTACTTGATACAAATTCAGTTTAAAATTGTGACTAGGATAAAATCCCTTTAGACAGCCTCATATGTATTCTTTTAGCTAATGAAACATACTGGAATGGCAATAACTCCATTAGCAATGTTTTTGTATATGTTAAGGGTTTACACATCTTCCATTCCTGGCAATTCCTGCAGAATCTGGTATATATTTTATTTCTTAAATTATCCCGTAAGATCTTAAAATTATCAGATATCCATACTTCGTATAGGCTTTGTTCATTCAAATTACCTAAAGGGATATCACCATCAATATCATTCATGCAGAATGTGACAATACCGTTCCAGCAAATAAACATCGATGTCCATGGGTATGAACAGTGAGTAGTCTGGTCGCCATGGTTTTCCAAACTAAGGTTTTGATAAGAATTTCTTAACTGCCCCAGGCTTGCCATTGGGCTTATTCTCACCACATCAAAGATATTATTCCACTTTTTCTTGAACGCCTTTGCTTCGTGAACGTTAGTCTTCATGAGTATTATCTGTGCAACGGTAACCGGGCCTTTTTTCTTCAATTGTTTCTTAGAAGCAAAATATTGAGCAATATTATTATGAATAACATGGAAATCTGATCCGATACGAATTTTCTGGTAAGTAGACTCAGAAGCGGCATCTATTGAGAAAATCAGTGTGTCCAGTTTAGATGTTAGAATTTTTTCAATAATTGCATTATTCAGGCTTGTAATATTCGTATTTCCAATAACCTCCCTTACTCCTTTATTTTTTGCATATTCTATCATCTCAAAAATATCTGGATGTGAGAATGGCTCTCCCCATCCACTAAGATCAAGTGTTAATACTTTATTCCCTACTTCATCCATAATTTTCTTGAAAAGATTTAAGTCCATATAGTTTACTTCCCTTTTCATCAAGGGTCGATTACAGTGAATGCAGGACAAATTGCATGCGTTGGTAGCCTCAAGGAATATATATTTCGGAAAGCGGATTCTCCCGGCAGCAACACCTTTCCTATAATTACGAACCAGGTTTGTCTCTCTAAGTGTTCTATCTAACATATTTATTTTTTTACCCTGTGAAAAATTCAGCATATGATACTCTGTTTTTTGCTACCTTCCATAAGACATTCATAATATTCAAAGCCCAGAATTGATTTAGAATAAAAATGTGGAATAACAGGTGGGTATCCCCAAAGCTTCATCCATAGGTTTAAGATTGAAGATATCCATTTAACCAGCGGTTTGAATGTATAACTTGAGGCAATGACTAATAATTTTGCATGACCTGTTAACTGTCTAATATAAGGGTCATCTTTGCTGGCGTAAATAAGATGACTTAACCACAATGAAAATGTATTCTGAAAATTTAATTTTTTGAAATTGCATTTTGTAAATAGTCTGCTCCATTCAAGACAACTGTAAACTCTTTCATTTTCAAATGGTGAATCATTCATATTTCGTAGTGTTGTGAAACTAGAAACAAAAGTGCCTTTACATGGTTCCAATAAGATTATCCTGCCATTGGATTTCAGGCATCCCCAAATACTTCTTAACGTTTTCTTGATGTTAAAGGAGTGATGCAGACTATGTTTGGATACAACCGTATCAATATTTTCATTTCTAAATGGGAGGTAATTAAAATCCGCAATACAGAAATATTGGTTTTTTTTTCTGTTTTTTGACCAACTGGATAAATGATTTTTATCTTTATCAACAAGAATCAACATCTTATATTTTCCTTTGTCGACAGAAAAAATACTTTCTTTTCCGCATCCGATTTCCAAAACTTTCTTGCCTATACATAATGTATTGACATATTTTTGTAAATATATTGAAACAGGATCCATAACAATTTTATTTATCTGAGTATTTATAGCGTACAAACATTATTATTATTACTTTCCAGAAGAATTGCTTCTTCCCCTGGAGAGTTAACACTCTCAATAACATCCATCAGTATGTTATCAAGATGTTTTTCTGGCATCCACCCTGTAGCCGACTGTATTTTGGAAATGTCTGGTACACGTTGATGCATGTCCTCAAATCCCGAATTATAAGCCTGTTCATACGGGATGAACTTTATCTGTTCACTGTTTTCCATAGATTCAGTGTCTCTGGTTGTATATGATGTTCTGTGCTTGTTTATTGCCGCAAGGGTTCTGTGTGCCAGATTACTTATTGTGATCTCTTCCGTGGATCCTATATTAAATACACCGCCGATTGCCTCCGGGCACATGGTAAGTTGCAGAATTGCATTAACGGCATCATGTATATGCATAAAACATCGTGACTGTTTACCATTACCATAAACAGTTAGAGATTTACCTTGCAGAGCCTGTTGCACAAACCGCGGGATTACCATACCATAACGACCTGTCTGGCGTGGACCGACGGTATTGAACAATCTGAAAATAACAACTGGCAGGCCTTTTTCCTTGTAGTATGCCAGCGCCAGAAATTCATCAAGCATCTTAGAGGTGGCATAGGACCATCTACTACGGGTTGTGGCTCCAAGGACTACATCATCTTCTTCATTGAAAGGAATGCCGTTCCCTTTACCGTAAACTTCAGAAGTTGAAGCTAAAAGAACTTTAACACGATAACGTTGCGCTGCTTTTAGTATGGACTCTGTACCTAATACATTAGTTTCTATAGTGTGTACCGGTTTTTCCACAATAAGTTTAACACCCACCGCAGCGGCAAGATGGAAAATTACATCGCATTCGCTTACTAATCTATCTACTACAACATTGTTCGTGATGGAATCAATAGCAAAATTGAAGTCAGGTCGTTCTGTTAAGTGGGCAATATTTTCGAAAGATCCTGTTGAAAGATCATCTATAATTGTTACCTGGTAACCATACTCTAGTAGCCGTTCAGCCAAATGACTTCCGACAAATCCGGAACCACCGGTTACTAAAGCACGTAATTTGGAACTGGTTTTTTTATTTGAAATCATTTTTTCCTTTCTACAAAAACATATGAGTTAACGGTAACAAATTATTACCTTTTATATTAATAAAGTTGTTTAATTTTCTTGTAATAGTTCTTTCTCATTGAGTCTGGCAGATAGAATCATAGGCTCTGGCATTTTCTGCCCACGAAAATCTTTTGGCTGTCGCTCTGCTGTTTAATTCCATTTTTTTTCTCAAATCATCATCTGTTATCAATTGTTTCAACGCGTTTGATAACGATTCCTTATTATTAACAGGAACAATCAGGGCATTTTCCTCATTAATCAAGAAATTGTCTCCCGCCAGGTTTGAAGCTACTACAGGCAGCCCAGATGCCATTGCCTCTAAGAGTGCATTAGACATTCCTTCGTCAAGAGAAGTAAGTACGAAGATATCAGCCGTGTTGTATCTTATTGATATCTGCTTCCTTGAAATCCACCCTGTGAAACATACAGCATTTTGCAGGTGCAAATTCCTTGATAGTTTTTCTAGCATTCTCCTGGATGGCCCGTCACCAAGTATATCGAGGGTAAATTTCCCCTGTAAACCATTCTGATTCAGTATATAACACGCCTTCAGCAGATTACTCAGACCTTTCTGCACTGAAAGCCTTCCAACAGTCAGTATTCTTATTTTTGAAATTTCAGTATGTTTTCCGCATATTGGTTTATATTTATCAGTATCAACACCATTAGGAATAACTGATATTGTTTTATAAGGTTCAGTTTGTTTTGCCAGTTCATATAATCTGTAAGAATTTGCAATAACGTGTTCTGCCTCTTTCCAGACACTCTTAATAACAGGCTTGGTCAACAAGTGATAAAACCTGAGTTTTTGGACAAAAAATCCAGGAACATCTCCACCTCTTAATGAGATAACATATGGCAAACTGAATCTCTTCTTCATCCAGTAGGCTATTATTCCTGAGGGAATTCCAAAGAAAGCTACTACTTTCTCGGGTTTAAAATTATTAATGATGGTTTTACAGAAAAAAAGGCCACTTATTACAAAGGTGATCATTTCCAATACTGAACATCTGTCAATTTTCCTTCTGATCACAGGTGTGCGGAAAATACGAAAACCATCGTATGATTCCTCCCTCGGAAGGTTATGAAATGCAGATGTCAAAACAGCTATTTCATGACCCATCTGAGAAAGATGCCTTGCCAGATAATACGAAGCGTTACCGGCACCGCCACCTAAAGGAGGAAATTCATAGTTTATAATCAGGATTTTCATGAAAATATTTTATTAAACTTTATCCATAGTATATTTCAGGACCGTATCTACTGATAAATTTATTAAACATTTCAGTATTTGATTCTTTATAGTAATTTAATATATCTTCTCTTTCGCAAACTGTTAAATATTCGTTTGGTTTATCAATTGGCCTGGGGAATTTATCTTCTAGAAAGAATCTGAGTAATTCCTTTTCTTCATTGTTGAGTATGGGATGACATCTTTTTACTATTTCTAATCCTTTCTCAGAAAGACCAGGCCGCGCGTATGGCAGTTTAATGTTTTTGGTAGTTATGTTTACATTTATAGACTCAAAAAAATGTTTTATTACCTTCGTATTGTCTTTCGCTAACTCTTCATACGGGATTACGGTCATATTCTCATACCCGAACAATTGTTCATATTTTTCTAATAATGTGTACCAGTTAAAAGCGTACCTATCAATTCTGTTCAAGTATTCATGGAAGCTATGCTGATAAAGTCCGACTTTTAAACCATGGACATAAAATGATTCTAAAAAGGTATCCTGCCTTCTGACAAAAACACATATTTTGACGTTGAAATCGCGAAAAATGTACTTAATAACATTGGCTAATAATCCTGAATCCTTATATCCGGTGCGAGTCGTGCCGGAAAGTTCTTCATTGCTAATGATTATAGTTCTTTCGTGTAGATTATTATATTTCATAGAAATTTCATTGAGTATCGCGTCTAAATCTGATTCAGATCCATGTACTTTGCGATAAATTTCATTCACTAAACCAACGCTCTTCGTTTCATAAAAAGCAGAAGCATCTTCCTTTAATAAATTCATAATACTGAAAAGGAACCATTGAATTGCTGTTGTACCGGTTTTGTGTAAACCTATATGTAAATAAACAGTCTTCATTGATATAAATTTCTACTATATGAAATAAGTTAATGTATAAAATAATTATCCTGATGCTGAAAAAAACTATTGAAAACATTTAACACGCTTATGGAAGAAGAGAGTTGTTTTCAAGAGTAGTAATTTCTAATCCATATATATTTCTAATATGCAGACTTGCGTTAGACCTTTGTGCGTGATAAGCCTTGTTATTTATGGATATAATTTCAGGTTCAGAGGCCGAGACCTTATCTGACCATTTTGTACAATTATGACACTCATTTATCATATTATAGAGTCCTCTTTCCTGTGACTCAAATATATGTATTCTGTTTTCTGATAGCATAATCTCTTCAAATGATTGATCCTCTAAATTTCCTGCCACGTAATCACCGCATTGACATCCTTTTACTTTGCCATCATCTTCAATCATGAAGTATCCAGACAACCGATTGCAGAAAGTGCGGTTCAGCGGTGTATCTGAGGTATTATGTTGAGGATTGTGAGGATCGTTATATTTCTGTATCCACACAACATCTACACGCGGTGCCCAATATTCACAGAATTTGTTCAGATCTTTATTGTTTTGTGGTGTGTTGCAGAATGAAACGACAAATACCGGACGTTTTTTTCTACCCTTGTAACGAGACATAAATTGTTCTAAATTTTCTACTACTCTTTCGAATTGCCCATTTTGACGGATTTTTCCGTAAATCTCCGGTGTTGCCGCATCAAGACTGATATGCAGTTCGTTCAAGTCCGCATTAAACAATGCATCTGCCCGTTTCCCATTAAGCAAAGCCCCATTAGTGGTCAGTTTAACAGGAAAGCCATTATTCGTTATATGATTAATGATATGAGAGAACTCCGGGTGCAGAAGCGGTTCACCGTTACCTTGAGGATGAATAAGTATTTTATCGCGTTGATATTTTAAGCCAAAAGTATTCTCTACCTTGCTTATTCCGTGAATAAATTTATCAAAATAACGTACAAAATTGTCATAAAGCATATATTTTCTTTTATTACCAATATCTTTCCATTCGTTTTCGGCTAAATGGCAATGTGTACATTTATAATTACAGAAATTAGTAGTGTGAAAGTAGACAGTATTCAGGTTAAAAAATCTTGAAGGGTTTTGGATCTTATTTTTAATAAGCTTTCCTCTTTCTATCATTACTTTACGATTAAATATTTTATGACACTGTGGTTTTAACCCAGAGTTAGTTTCATTTGAATTCGCAATGGATTTTTCAAGGGCAACGAGATTGTCTGAAGCATTATTATTTTCAGGATCTAGTTCGAGCGCCCTGCAGAAGGCATTAGTGGCCTCTGGTGTATTACCGGTTTGAAAATAAAGCACACCCAAATCGTTCCAGACAACAGGTGATTTTGGTTTTTCTTCATAACATTCTTCAAGCATGGTTATTGCTTCATGAATTTCATTATTCGCCACCATTTTCTCAACTAAATGGTATTCAGGATATGATAACGTATAATTTTCTTTGGTCATGCCTGTTGTGTTGCCTGGTAAGTTGTCAGCATTACATGTTTTATTCATATTCTGGATTTTACTTTAAAAATAATTTTCTGTATTTTGATAATTTATGATTTTACGGCTACTTACAGCATATCTTTGCATTGAGTATATCCATCTGAACAGAGTGAATGATAAGAAGATCTGTACGGGTAAGCTCCAGCTTATGAGAGCACTTTTCTGAATACTCTGATGAAAATTCTCAAATGGGATTCTCCTAATGGCAAGTATCATTCCGCTTTGCGACAGGATGTCCGGTAGAATCCCGAAGAGTCCGCCAGTCCAGAGAAGAATTTTATTCAGCGGCCTTCCACTTGTTGTAATGGAAAGAAACCTGATTAACAGGAGAGCAATTATTCCGTCTGTAATGATAATACCTATATTCTTTATACTTGTTAAACCGACATCCCAGTTTGGAATAGCATCCAGTGCAAAGTGGCTTGCGAAAGCAAGTGGTAATCCGCAGAGTAAAGAACCAATACCTCTGCTTATAGCGGCACCGAGTAAAACATGTGGAGTAATTAACAATTTATGAATTTCTCCTTCCACATCTCAAACATGAAAAGTGTCCAGATATACTTGCGATTATCTTTTCTCCCGCTAAAATGATCGTTAAGGAGGACAGTTATCGCGTCAGCATTAAAAAGACCCTCCTTTCTGATTCTGGAAGGGGAGAGTACCTCCAGCAGGTTCTGCTTTAATTCTTTTTTAAACCACTTTGCCAAGGGAACACCAAACCCTTTTTTCTTCCGGAAAAGTATTTCTTTTGGTAGTTTATTCTTCAGACTTCTTTTGAGGATGTATTTACGGGCCAAACCCCTTAATTTAAGTTTTGAGGGCAGATTGTTAACAAATTCCGCGAACTCAACATCAAGAAATGGTGAACGCGCTTCTAAAGATGTTGCCATACTGGCCCTGTCTATTTTTGTAAGAATATCATTAGCTAAATAGAAATGAGAATAACAGAAAATAATTTCGTCCAGAGAGTCTCTGAATTTCATGCCGTCAAGTGCTTGAGAAATGTCATCATAAGGGTTGGATCCATTAATGATATGATTTATATCCTCTGATAAAAAACCTTTTTGTTCTTCTTTTGTAAAAGAACCCAGCCATACCTGGTTTCTTATTGATGGTTTATATGAAATTCCTTTTAAGAATTGTTTCATTCTGAAATCAAGACTCATGTTATTTATAGACACCGGTATTCTAGGAATAATCTGTTTGGCAATAAAATTATGAAGAAAACCCGGGATTTTTTCATAATATCGAGAAATCACATGGGCCTGGAAAGAATCATATCCCGCAAATAATTCATCTCCACCATCACCACCCAGCGCCACTGTAACATGCTCACGTGTGAATTTAGAGAGAAGGTATGTTGGGATAATAGACGCGTCCGCGAATGGTTCATCTATAAAGTCCCACACCTCAGGAAGTATTTTAATCATTTTTTCCGGTGTCAGGATTTGTTCGTGATGGGTTGTTCCAAAAAGGCGGGATACCGATTTGGCATAATTTGATTCATCAAATGATTCTTCTTCAAACCCTATTGAAAATGTCTTGATCTGGTCAGTCGACATCAATTCTGACATTAATGCTACTATGCAGCTGGAATCAATACCGCCGCTTAGGAATACTCCAAGAGGGACATCACTTATCAATCGCCTTTCTACAGATCTTTTAAGCATATCTACCAATTGGTGTTCTATCTCAGGCAGGGAGAGGGAATGAATTGCTTCTGTTCCATTGAATTGTATTTGCCAGTATTGTTTTATCTGTACATTTCCGGCTTCCCATCTCAAAAAATGTCCAGGAAGAAGTTTCTTGACATCTTTAATAATTGAGTGTGGCGCGGGAATATACTCGTAAGAAAGGTATCTACTAAGACTGTGAATATCAATCTCTTTTTTTATGTATGGATATTTGGTCAATGATTTAAGCTCTGAAGAAAATGCAATATCGGTTGATGTGTGCCAGTAATAAAGAGGCTTTTGTCCGTAACGGTCCCTTACAAGATACAATACCTCTCTTTTAGCATCCCACAAACCTAATGCGAACATTCCATTTAATTTGTTAAATATTTCTTCTCCATATTGTTCATAACCGTGAATGATAACTTCTGTATCTGAATTTGAACGAAACACATGGCCATGAGGGATCAGATCATTTTTTAATTCTCTGTAATTATAAATTTCCCCATTATAAGAAATCCATACTGTTTCATTCTCATTGGCCATTGGCTGACGTCCGTTTTCTGAAACATCAATAATACTAAGCCTTCTATGTCCCAATCCAATCTTTACTTTCGAATGTCCAGTTTCAGAATCCGATTGTCCGTTCTGGTCAAGATTTCTGTTTATGTATATCCCTTGATCATCTGGTCCTCTATGTTTCAATGCATTGGTCATGTTTTCCAGAAAGTTCCGTTCTAAACGGTTTCCTTCTTTACAGATAATACCGGCAATTCCACACATTTATATAAAACCTCGTTTGCGTTAAGAGAAACAGCTAGTTAATAAAGCCCCTGAATCTTCTTGAATAGAAGACGGATGGGGAGTAAGCAATAACTATTTTCAGGATTATTATAAACCAAGTGTTCTTTGACTGGTTTCAGTAACATCATTGGTAATGTTTTTTACTACATAATAGTCTTTATTCTGTCCTTCAAAATAGGATCGCATAATTATTTCACCCAGAAGTCCCATAAAGGCAATCTGTAAGACCGTCAGCAGTAATATTCCTGAGAGTAATATTATGGTATTAAAAGAAACAGACAGCGTTGTAAACAAAGCTAAGCAAGATAATACGAGTACGACAATTAATCCCATTCCGGCAATTTTTGCTGCAATCTTGCCAAAAAACTGTATCGGAGTGGTCAGATAATCTGAAAAGAAACGTATGACGATTAAATCAAAAATAACCCTTGATACCCGAGATAGATTGTATTTTGGTACTCCGTTTATACGTGGTCGGTGATTTACAGGAACTTCAGCAACTTTAACGCCAAGCCACGCGGCAAATACTGGAATAAATCGATGCATTTCCCCATACAAATTAATATTCTTTATTATCCCACGCTTGTATGCCTTAAGGGTGCATCCAAAATCCCTCAACTGAACACCGGTTCCCTTTATCAGTTTGTTTATCAATCTGTTTGCGATGAATGAAGGTATTCTGCGTGTGAGCATTTTATCCTTTCGTTTTTCACGAAGACCGCTGACCAGATCATAACCTTCAGCCATTTTTTCAAGAAGTATTGGTATATCTGCAGGATCATTCTGCAGGTCACCATCAAGCGTTATTACTACCGCACCCCGGGAGTACTTGAATCCTGCATTGAGAGCCGCTGTTTGTCCGTAATTTCTTCTCAAATAGATCACCTTTACATCCTTGTCTCTTTCAGCGATTTTTTCAAGTTCGTTACCGCTTCCGTCAATACTTCCGTCATCAACAAAAATAATCTCATATGCCTGTTTAAGGTTGTTTAATGTATCAAGCAGCTCAGTATATAATAAAGGAATGTTTTCTCTCTCATTACATATTGGAATGACTACAGAAAGCCCAATATTTTGAAGGTTTGCCTTGTCCTCAAAATCTTTGATTATCTTTAACGGTGATATCTGAAACGGTTGATCTGAAAAATATAATTCAGTATTAAGGTCGAGATTAACATTCTCCGATTTGGTTATTGCAAATTCAAATTTTTTCTTAAGATTAATGACTTCAGAGTTTTTCCTGTGGTTGATGTAAAGCTTGTTAACCACTTTCTGCGCTTTAGAAAGATCATTGACTGCCAGATATACATAGCCTGTATTAACGACTGCTACGATGTAGTCAGGTTTTATTTTAATCGCTTCCTCAAAAAAATGGATAGCCTTACAGTATTTATGCTGTAAATGGAAAAGGACACCAATATCATTTAACAATTTATAATTGTCTGGCTGAGTTTTAATAGCCATTTCAAATATCTCTGTTGCTTCACTCAGGCGATTTGAGCTGTGCAATAGTAATCCATAATTATAGAGAAATTCAAAATTTTCAGGCTGTAAAGCAAGTGCCTTTTTAAAGAACACCTCACTCTTTGAAGCATTATTCAGTACCTTGTGCGCATTGGCAAGAATGAATTGTAACTCAGCATGGTCTTTATTTAAATCGGCGGCCTTTTCAAGATAGAATATTGCCTTTGATATCTCACTTTTTTGAAAATAAAAAATTCCCAACTGAAGATTGATCTCATATGAATCTGGTTCTCTGTTCAGCTTACGGTGTAGTTGCTTTAACCCGTTCTTTTTAATCTTCTTCTGAAATTGTTCTTTTACCTCAATATCAATCATGGTTTGTTTCTACTGATGCCAGACATTAAATTTTGGCTAAAACAGACAGTTATTAGGTTTAAAATAATGATACTTTTTTATAAAGCCATTTTTCCTTAAACTAAGGTTAGCATAATCCATGCCTAATATAGTTATTTTCTGTAATTTATAAAACCTGCATATTGTTTTTTGTAACTGGTTATATAACAGAAGCTTAGAAGCGTCAGTAATGTGAGAAAAATAGTAGCCTTTCTCTTCATTTTATGCCTCCATCATGGGTGTTCAATTATTCAACAATACTTTTTCAATTATTCAACAATACTGTGACAGGTGCAGAATCACATTTGTGAGAAACAACATATATAAGATAATACCGGAAGCAATTGATGATATACTTACAAATGGGGTTATCAAAGAATGCTCAACTGTAGGCCCTAGAAAAGCTGATAATATCAGTATACAAATGGTGCACCTTTTAATTATCAAGAACCAGAAATACCTTTCTTGCTGATTCTTTAATAAGACGTTTCATAAACCTTATGAGAGTATCAGAATTCATTTTATTCTCATATACCATAAATCTCACTTTGCCTTGATTCGTAACGGTAGAGATCAAATTGACCCGTTTGCACCTGGGGTGAAGACGAATTGCTGGTGTTTGTCCTTTTGGTGCATAGCATCTGCCATGATAGCTCTCATTACAAAGCCCAGTCTCATCTCCCCAGTGAATTTCTGCTCGCTCTTTTTTAGCTCTTTTTGCAATTGAGGGATACTCCCGTGTGCTGTTATCGCTGAGTTTCCACTTGGCTCTAGTATTGTATTATGTTATAAAAGAAGATTATGCAATTTCTAATAAAAATAAAAATGGCTATACCGCATGAAATAAGTGGATAGGTTGTCTTAATAAGGAAGGGAGGATGGATGAGATGAAAGCAATAATGATAGTTATTATAACAACACTCACAGTGATACTATTCCTAGGCAGGGAAGGGAAGGCATTTCCTATCGAGGATCAAGTCAATGATGACCGAACGACAACAACACCTACGATCTTCAACGCAGACGGTGTGAGCCACAATTGGCAACAGGGAGTCACTACCGGTATAGCAGGAGTATTAGTAAGCATAGACTTATTCTTAGAAGAAGGGACTACTTCACTCTATATAAATAAGGGAGCTCCGTGGGAGACGGATAAAGATGAATATAATGGGATTATAACTGGGGACGCGGGATGGGGGTGGCAGACTATAGATCTCACTGCCTCCAATATTTCTTTAGCACTAAATGAAACATTTGTCATAGGAATAAAGGGAATAGGTGGTGGATTGAGATCGGAGTACAATACTAACGTCCCTGAATATGCAGGTGGATCACTATATTATAATGGAAATCCATGGTTAGTGTCTAATAGTGACATGTTATTCAGGACATTTATGGAGCCGAACTCTGTCCCAGAACCAACAACCGTCACCCTCTTGGGCATAGGCTTAGTCGGCCTTGCAGCTGCAATAGTAAGACGCAGACTGAAAAAGACCAGATTTTGAGTGTAAGATTACACTATCTTTCCAATCCTTCACCTGACAAAGCGGCCTGGCTTTACCAGATGCCCCAATAAAAGCCACGGAATAAATATACGAATTGCTTTATTGAAACCACTACACCAAGCAAACCGCAAAAGTCAGGACAGCCTCTGTAGACCCACATCGTTAGACAATCAATGTGCATTTACATGTTGTTTACCAGTTTTCACCTAATAGTTCAAAATAAGACTGTGGATGAAGGCAAGCTGGGCATAATTTTAGTGCTTCTTCCGCTTCGTGCAAATAACCGCAGTTTCTGCAACGCCATGTTACTTTGTTATTTCTTTTAAATGCCCTACCCGCTTCAAGGTTATCGGCAAGATCCTTATACCGTTTATCATGTTGCTTCTCTGCCACAGATATAGCCTCAAATGCTTTTGCTATTTCTTCAAATCCTTCTTCTTTTGCGGTCCTGGCAAATCCTGGATACATTTCTGTCCATTCATATTCTTCACCAGCCGCTGCAGCTTTAAGGTTTTCTAATGTACTTCCAATTGTACCTGCGGGAAAAGACACTGAAACCTCCACATCACCACCTTCAAGAAATTTAAAGAATCGTTTGGCATGTTCCTTTTCCTGATTTGCAGTTTCTTCGAATATTTCTGAAATTTGGACTAAACCTTCTTTTTTGGCTTTACTTGCAAAAAAGGTATATCTATTTCTCGCTTGAGATTCTCCAGCGAAGGCTGTGAGTAAATTTTTCTCAGTTTGAGTTCTTTTTATGCTTTTTGACATTTTTTTCTCCTTTAAAATTACAAATTTTATTAATGTATTTTCCTGTATAACTTTCCGCATAAGCAACTACCATCCGTGTGCATGCTTGCAAGTGAGGCGTGGAGCGGCAGCCTCAAGAACTATTAAATCACACATAATCTGGTGGTTGGCGTAATGCTATTCGTTATGCCATGTTGTTGATTTCATTTAGAAATAATAATTTTTGCAGCTTCTTCCCTCAACACACTTATGTCCATTGGTTTTGCAAGGTATTTTACCCGATTCTGATCAAAATAAGCTTTCCTTTCAGATGATAAATCTCCTGTCATGAACAAAAACCTGTTACTTGATGTTGGGTATTCTTCAATTGTGTTTTGGTAAAAAGAGAGGCCATCCATTATCGGCATATCAATGTCAGCGATGATCAACTTGTAAAATTTCCTTTTTATCAACTTGAACGCCTCTTTGCCATTATGCGCAACATCGATATTTCCTGAACGATTTAGCAGCGATTTAATCAGGTCTGTTATTAATTCTTCATCATCAACGATTAAAATATTTTCAATCCAGATAGGAGGTAATTCTTTTATTTTTTGCAAAGCGTCCGATTTACGTTCTACTGTCCTTAAGAAGTGTTCTATCTCCTTAATATGGGCTTGAATCCTGGCTGCCGGATATTTGAATTCACTTGTTTTATCTTTTAAAAAATTTACTGCGTATAGAAAAACGTCATTCCATTCTGATAGTTCTAGTTCGACAATCTTGTTGATAAGTTCATCTTTAGACAGTGTGTTTTGTTCAAGCCCGTTTTTTATGGTCGATATTTGGTTGATAATTTTTTCATTTGTTTCTTTATCAATAGAAATGGCAACGGTAAAATCAGGTTCGGAATCTAAAAACAATGCTGCACTTCCCATGACATGGTAATGCCAAGCTTCATCCTCTGCGTTATGTTCAAGAAATTTTTTAAATACATCGTCATCGGAATAAATGGATGCGGCTTGGTGATACATTTCACCTGCAAGATGTTCAATCCCTCGAAGCCATTTAATTATTTCTTTCATTGATTTCTTACCATATAAAAAAATTTTATTCTACCATGATTTTGATTTTGAGACATAAGATTAGATTGTGTGAGGAACGAACCACAATCTAATCTTATTCGCTATACATTTATTTATTGTCAAATTGTCAATAATTAATATTGGCTCTTTTGCAGAATCTATGGGTAAAAGTAAGCCAAGAAAAAGAAAAAAATATTGTTTTATTTAAAGGGAGTCTCACCAAAAGGAATATTTTTTATTCCTTTCTCCGCCACCCACCCCTCTTTTTGGTGAGGGTGGGCGGCTCCGAAAGGAATAAAAAATAAAGCCTTCTTTAAATTTCAATAATAAGCATTGCTGTTACAATTTGTTAAAATAAGTTCTCTATAAACAATATAATTAACAAATTACAAGTAAACAACAATGCTTATAAAAACACTACTCAATAAATGCTACCCTGTCAAGGGATTCATCTATGGCAATGTTATATTGTCTGATACCAAAATTACTGTCAAAGTAAAAGAACGTAAAGGAACCAGAGGTTTATGTAACCAGTGCAAAGAAGCTGCGCCAACTTACGATCATCTAAATGAACGATATTTTCGCTTTATACCTTTGTGGGGTTACATGGTCATGTTGGCATACAAACCGCGACGCGTAAGTTGTCCTGAACATGGAGTAACCGTAGAACATATTCCATGGGCCCAGGGCAAAAGTCCTATTTGTGAACCTTTCAGAATATTTCTTTCACATTGGGCGAAGTATCTTTCCTGGCAGGAAGTAGCCAGACAATTTCGTGTCTCATGGAGAAACGTATTTGAATCAGTAGAGCATGTTGTTGAATATGGATTAAAGCACCGTAACATGGATAATATCAACGCAATAGGTATAGACGAGATACAATACTTAAAAGGACACAAATATCTGACATTGGTTTTTCAAATAGACACTGCCTGTAAGAGATTGTTATTTGTAGGGCAGAACCGATGTGCTAAAACATTGTTGCGATTCTTTATTGATTTTGGTAAAGAACGATCTGGAAAATTAAAGGCAATTTGCAGTGATCTCTCTTGGTGAAAAAATTTCAATAAAATCTACTGCCATAATCATATCTGGTGTTGAATTGAGTTGATGGTTTCTAGCAATATTTTTTTAGGCGCATTTCTATCTATTTTTTCTTTTAAATCATCCAACATCTCATCTAATTTCCTCTCTAATTTAGCTTCATGGTAGGCTTTTGCAAATTCAGGATTTTGCATTTGTTCTCGAAGTAAGCTTTCGTAATTTGTCATAATTCCCTCCTATCGTTATATATTTTTCTTAGCACTTTGGCCCTCTCTATTTCTTTAGTTGGAGTTTTTTGAGATTTCTTAATGAAACCATGAGTTATAATGATTTTAGCTCCCTTTATGTAAAAATAAAATGCTCTGGCAATTCTATCACTAAGATGTGTCCTTAATTCAAAAATACCGTCCTCTACATGTTTAGATAGTTTCTCTTTTATGGGTAAATTATTATTTTTTAGTTCTAAAAAGTAATTAATTGTTTCAAATATTTTAGCCCTGTCTTTTGTATTGAGGCTCTAAACAAATTCTTCAAATGGCTTATCATTATTTTTTATTTCTACGTATTCAATTTCATATTCTATATTCAAAATTAATCTTTCTATCTGAGCCTGCACCCAACGTCAAGTGGATATATTTTTTTACAGATTTCATGTGTAATTGTTTTAAGCATTGGTTCCTTTGTTTCTACGGAAATTAATTGATTTGGTTTTCACCATATCTTGTATCGTTGTGATTTTAATAGTATATCTGAATTGTTTCAAGTGTATTCTTTATAGTCATATAACGGTATAGTATTTTGTATGTAAACTATCCTGATGCGATAGTATGCTTAATATCAAAATAGCACAATTTGTGATTAATTTCCGGCGGTAATTTACTTCCTTTTATACACTTCAGATAATTTTAATATGCTAGAATACGTTTAGTTAAATTTAATACAAACAATAACTGGAGGGGTTATGAAGAATACATCCACAAACAAGAGTGAATCAGGAAAATACTATTGGTGAGCACATTCAGCACCAATTGAGGTATTAACTCGCAAAACTCGTAATCAATCACCAAAAATAGAAGATTCGTTTCACATGTTGAGAGATAGCACCGCATGCCTGTTTTTATTTGAACTAATTAAATTGAAATATAATTTTGGAGGTATATTGTACAACATTCCTTCAGATATTTTCTTTCCAAAAATGAAAACAAGCGATCTGCTTTCCTCGCCTCTGCCTAATCTGTCAAACAAAGATATAATTCTGCATTTAACTAGACCGGCACTGAACGATGATAAAAAAAATGACAGGAGGTGGCTATTTAAAAGTGATTTGGAATTAGAGAATGTAATATTTCAAAACATGAGGAAGTTCTTCATTTATTGCAACAGACAGCGCGTTATATTGTCCAACGAAATGAGTAATTATTCACCGCCGAGTAGGCAAGGGAGAGTTTCACTCCCAAGCCTCTCACAGGTAGGGTCGAGAACTGGCGAAGTACAATGCCCGCTTCCAATTCCCGCCACGTCAAACGCAGCATGCGGTTTTCCCGCACTACGCTTTCCTATTAACTTCTTCTAACGGCTTATAGACCTATCGATCTGGCAGCACTTTCAAACTTGGTATCGTTCAATTCTATAGTTACTGAATAACTTCAGAGTATTATATAGCCAATTTCTACTCCACCTGTTCCAGCCGAAGCCACCTCGTTTTCTAGCACGCATAAGATTTCTACGGATTTTCTTTTCCACCCAGTCTTTAACATAACCAAAGCACCTGCTGGAATTTCCAATCCGAAAGTAATTTACCCATCCACGTAACATAGGATTAATTATTTGTATAATCCGATCTACTGGCTGTGAATTAAAACGACGAAACACCTCCTTGAGTTCTCCAAGAAAGGCAGTTCGAGCTTTCATTCTCGGGGTGACTAGCACACCTTGTTTCCCCAGACGTGTTTTAGTTCTTCTAAAATCAAATCCAAGAAAACTGAATGTTCCACCACGGGTAAGGTCAACCAGTTTCGATTTCTCCCGGTTAAGCTGGACATCAAGCTTATCCAACTCCTCAAGTAATCTTTTCCAAGCTGCTTTTACCAGCCAGTTCCATTTACGAAAGCCGTCAACCAAAATCACCAGATCATCAGCAAATCTAGCATACTCAATGTAAGTATATTTGCCTTTTCGAGTGACTTCCTTGGCCCTCTCCAGCATCTTATCCACCTCGTTGAGGTAGATATTGCTTAGTAAGGGCAAGATGACGCCTCCTTGAGGAACGCCTTTATTGCCGTTAACTTTCAATATGAGCTTCAGCAGCCTCATAACCTTGTCATCATCGACCCTTTCCGCCACCTTATTAAGAAGAATATGATGACGAACATTATCAAAATAGGCACTTAGATCTATATCGATAATTTGGGTCTTCGCCTTGACTACTGCTTCCGCTACACGGTTAACAACCGTATGAGCATGTCTTTTAGGACGACAACCATACGACCCCTCTTGAAAATCAGCTTCATAAATAGCTTCCAAGATCAACTTGAGAGACCCTTGAACCACCCGATCCTTTATAGAAGGTATCCCTAAAACCCTGACGTTGTCTTTGCCTTTGGGAATTTCCTTCCTGCGGTTTCGTAGTGGCTTGTAGGTACTTGAGACCAGCTCATTTCGTATCTGCTTGATAAAGTCATCAATTCCACCCTCTTCGACATCTTCAAATGTTACACCATCAATTCCAGGCGCTCCGTTGTTTCGTTTTGCCATATGATAGGCTTCATGAAGTGTATCAAACCTACAGACATGGACATACAGTCCCCAAAAACGACATGTCTTGTCAGCCTTCGCCTTTAAATATATCTTCCGCCTCAGTTCCTGTAACCCAATGGGCTCCTTTATCATAAAACCCTTACCTCACAATATTGTTGGAAGAATGTTAACAGCAAGGTTTCTTTGCTCCACGAATGTTAATTCGCTTCACGACTACTACAAACCTATCCGCCACCTTCTCGTCTTTCGATACACTTCCTGCTGATACAGTTATAGCATCTACCTTGCTCCAAGAAATTTCTCTCTCGGACGAGGAAGGCTTCTCCAGTTGCCCTGCATGTCCTTGTTGCCGTGCTATCGCTACCACCCCGCCGGAGTGAATATTCGTGTCAGTCAGATTTCGAATATCCATGCTGTCTTCGCTCTACGGTTGCAAGCTCGACCTCCGGGGCTTCTCACTTTCGGGGCCACCTATGCGTTCACTCTCGTTACGGCCCGGCAACTCACTCACCTCTCTAAAAGAGGCTTTGTCAATGGGCTTCAGACATTTGGTTTCCCTCTTGTCTGCCATTCAAGCTAGAAGGGTTCTGGCTCTTCCCCTGACAGGACTAACTCCTGCTGAACACGCCAGCCTTATCTGGACGCACAACCGGACGTGACAGTACCCCGTCATACGGCTCGTGTTATTCTTGATATGCCTCAACTGTAGCCAGCTTTCCAATGATAAAACAACTCCGGGTTCACTTGTCTTATCGTTTTGAGTTTTGCCACTGCTTTTCGATAACCAGTCTTATGCTTCTTACCTAGCCATTTGACCAGTTTCCGGTCTATCAGCAGTAATGTGTTTCTCAGCTCCTTTTACTATACTTCCCATAATACGCTATCCACCCTCGAAGCTTAGCATTAAATCGTTTGGAAATCTCAGATATTTCAACCTTCGTATTACGCCAGATCTTCATCTCTTTTATCACTGACCGTATTCTCTTCTGGTTGGATCGGCTTATTTCGGCTGCAAATGCTGTAAAATTCTTGCCATCCCTCTTGCTCTTTCTTGCTCTTGGCTGATAGCTGAATCCAAGGAATTCAAACTTACAATCGCTATGCGTTGCTCTACGTCTGTAGTCTCTGCAATACGATATACGTGTCTTCTCCTCGTTAACTTGCAGTTTTACCTCTGCCAGTCTCTGTTTTATCGATTCCAGTACTGTTTCTGCCTCTGCTCTGCTTGTGCAGTGTACCACTGCATCATCTGCGTATCTCACAAAGCTCACTTGCGGGTAGTGCTTAGATAGCCACACATCAAGTGAAAAGTGCAAGTAGAGGTTTGCAAGCAAAGGGCTTATTACTCCTCCTTGCGGCGTGCCCTTCCCGGCCTTTGGCTGTAGCGTGCCATCTTGCTTTTGCACAGGCATACCTAACCATCTCTCTACATACATCTTTACCCACTTCTCTCCTGAAACATGTTCTACTGCTTTTAGCATCAGCACATGATCTATTTCATCAAAGAACCTGCTTATGTCCATATCTATCACCCAGTCATGCTTGTAGCAGTTCTGTTTGACTTGGTCTATGGCTTGATGTGCACTTTTCATTGGCCTGTATCCATAGGAATTCTCATGAAAAAGGCAGTCTATCCTCTTCTCCATGTAGTCCTTCACTACTTGTTGCGCTATACGATCTCGCAGTGTCGTTATTCCTAATTTACGCATTTTGCGGCCTTTCCGCCTCTCTTTACCTTGCGGTATGCGTTTAACACCTGGTTGTACTCAATTGGTACTGTTTTGCATACGTGCATATTCATTTCTTAATCTTCCCTCACCTTTTTTTTCTTCTGCAAGGTTGTTGTAGTGAATATTCCACTGAATAACCTGAGCCCTTCACTCCTTTCCGCTTTCGCGGAATGCCATCACTACTATGGCTCAGTCCGACTTCCGTTTCACGTCTTTTACACACGTTACCCCGAAACGGATATCCCGTGTTCCATAATAAAGCCAAACTTTAAGTCATGTCGCCTGTATAACGGCGGGCACATAGCCAGTAAACAGGTTTCCGCTATGCTTATCTCTGCATCCTCAGCACAATGCGATTTTGCCCTACAACTTATGCGATTTCGTTACTTCTTCAGCGATTCATTTGCATTCATCTCTTAAAGCCACACCTGATGAGTCTTTCTCACCTTTTCTCTATCCGTTCACCACAGCAGCTTTACAGCGTTTGCAGCGTAGAGTGGTTTGGCAACCCCACCTGCATGGTGTTGCCGATACTTCGCAATGGTTAACGATTCCATTGGTGTATCATCTTTATTACAACATGTTAAAGAACTCCGTTCTTTAACTTCACGGCACAAGCAAAGAGCGCAAAGGAGATCGAGAGTGATGAAAGAAGAAGATCGGTTGTCAAAAGAAATCATAGGTGCAGCAATTGAGGTGCATCGTCACCTTGGTGCGGGGTTATTAGAATCAGCATACGAAGAGTGTCTTTGTAAGGAATTGGAAATTAGAGATATTGGGTTTGAGAGACAAAAACCTCTTGCTGTGGTTTACAAGGGAATAACATTAGATTGTGGATATAAACTGGATGTAATAGTCGAAGGCAAAGTAATTTTGGAATTAAAGTCTGTTAACAAGTTTGAACCAATTCACGACGCACAACTTTTGACATATTTAAAGCTTGCAGGTTTAAAATTGGGAATTTTGATCAATTTCAATGTTTCAATTTTAAAAGACGGGATTAAGAGAATAGTCAATAATCTTTAAAGCTTTGCGCTCTTTGCGACTTTGCGGTGAACTATTTCTTTTCAGAGACATAGTAATGGTATATAATACTGCCGATAGCGACATACAGATACAATCAGGCTTCGGGAAAGGATATATAAATGTTTAAACGAAGCGATATCTGGTGGACGTGTATTAGTCATAACGGCAGGAAGGTTCAGAGAAGTCTTGAAACCTCTGACAAAAAGCTTGCACAAGCTATAGAGGCGAAGATCAGGACTGAGATTGTGGAGGGAAAGTATTATGAGAGATTGACAGGACAGCGCAAAACCTTCAAGGATATGATGGACAGGTTTATGAAGGATTATGCTCCTACAGTCTCAATGAATACTCAAGAAGGATACAAATATTATTTAAAAAATCTTAACAGGTTTTTTGGCAATCCGGGGTTGATGTCTATAACACCTAAGATTGTAACGAAATATAAATTGTATCGCAGAGATAACGGAGCAAGCCCTTCAACTGTAAACCGTGAGCTTTATATGCTTTCAAAGGCTTTCAATCTGGCAGTTAAAGAGTGGGAGTGGCTAAAGGATAATCCTGTTTCCAGGGTACAGAAGGAGCGGGAGAACAATGAAGTTGACAGGTGGCTGACAGAAGATGAGGAGAGAAGGCTTCTTGGAAATAGTCCTGACTGGCTACGTGAGATAATAGTTTTTGCTTTGAACACAGGTTTACGACAGGATGAATTGTTATCCCTTGAGTGGAGCCGTGTAAATCTGCTCCGTAAAACTATTCTGATACAAAAGACTAAGAATAATAAGCCCAACACTCTTCCTCTGAATAGCATAGCATTGAATGTCCTTATGAAAAAGCATGAAAGTAAGGTGAGAAGCATTAAGAATGATCTTGTGTTTATCAGTAAGTCAGGTTCAAAGATTTGTAAGCGTAACCTGATAAGGGCTTTTGCCCAGGCATTAGAGAAGGCGGAGATTAAGGATTTTACATTTCATTGTCTTCGTCACACCTTTGCCACAAGATTAGCCCAGAATGGTGTAGATATTTATAAAATAGCGAAGCTCTTAAATCATAAAGACCTGAAGAATACGCAACGCTATTCGCACCATTGTCCGGAAAGTTTAATGGTTGGTGTTCAGATTTTGGAAAAGTTTGACTACAATTTTACTACAATGGCTCAAAAAGGTGGTTGAAAGTAGTTCTTGTTTTGTCGTAAGTCCTTGTTTGATAATATGGGCGATACTGGACTCGAACCAGTGACCCCTTGCTTGTCGATTAATTCTTCTAATCACAAAGTTTTCCAGTTTAGTACTGACTGGTTTATCCCGTCTAGGTTTATGACAATTTTACTGCGACCATTTCCAGTCTATTGCAGACTGTTTTGAAATGTTTTGGTCACAACGTGGTCACAATCACTAACTCCCTGTCCCTTCTGTAAAAGACTATCAAGAGTATTGACTGCTTTTCGTTTGTGTCCTGATGCAAGGTGAGCATACCTCAGCGTCATGGTTAATGACTTGTGTCCAAGCAAATCCTTTACACTGACCAAATCAACACCTGCCATTACAAGATGACTCGCAAAAGTATGTCTTAAGTCGTGGAACCTGAAATCATGGATACCAGCCTTCCTTAATGCTGTTCTAAAGCTATGCTTGATTGACTTGTATGGATTACCATCCCTGTCAGTAAAGACGTAGAGACTTTCAATGCTGTGTGGCATCTCACTAAACATCTCCTGAAGTGTATCATCTATCGGGATTTCCTTACGTTCACCGTTCTTAGTTGTATCAAGCAGGATAAAGCCGTGATTCAAATCCACCTGTTTCCATTTCAAGCCTAGAATCTCACCACGCCTCATTCCAGTATGCAAGGCTACAGTTACAATCGGCTTTAAGTGAGGAGCACAACAATCAATCAACGTTTTACACTCTTCAATGATTAAGAACCTGAGACGCCTATTGTTCTCTTCCAATGGCTTTACCATACGCACAAGTTTCAAAGCAACCTCACTTGCCATCTCCCATTGAACACCCTTGTTAATCATGTGCTTTAAACAGCCTGTAAGGCGGTTCACAGTAGAAGGCTTATTGTATTTAAGTCTTACACTCTGCCACTGCTCAATGACCCTTGGATTCAAATCCTTCACATAAAGATTGCCAAAGACTTCAACCAGTTGTTTGACCCAAATCTTCTTCGTCTTATGTACTCTCTGCCTCTCTGTCCATTTAAGATATTCCTGCGCCAACTCAGCAAGTTTACAGTTATTCACAGTATTCTTAATCTCTGGTCTCCTGGCTTCACGGATTTCCCTTTTACGGCTATCCAGAATAAGCTCAGCCTCACGTCTCTTCGTTGTGTTGGTACTCTCTCGATAACGCTTGCCATTAAGCCTGTAATCAATGTAGTACGTCTGACCACGTTTGTATAAACTGCCATTCATATTTTCTTCACCCCCTTCCCAATATATCTAAGGTTATAATGACTCAAATCGGGATGGTACGGATTGTCTATCCAAATGTCAATATCTCTTTTTCGGAAACGTGGAAATTTACCTATTTTCTTAAAAGGTATTTCTCTTGTATGAATCTTTTCGTATACCCAGGACTCTTTAACCTTTAATTGGTTTGCTAACTCACCTACCGTCATTAACGTATTACATTCTGAATCATGAGAGCTGTTAAGCAATGGTTTAAGCCTTGCAACCACCTTCTCAACAATATCATTTATCAGTTGTGAATTATCAATTTCAATTTTCATAATTCAGATTTATCAAACGGTTAATTTTGTTATTCCAACACCTTTTGCTTTTGCCGTATTTGTAAAAAGTTTTTTAATAAATCATCCTGGAGTAAAAAACATATTACAAATACTTTGACACAAAGCTTTCTAAAATTTTATGTATATTCCTTTTCAATATTGAAATTTCTTACAGTATAAAAAAGCATGCCAAAGATAAGGCATTTTTGTCATGCTTATATATACTTCCAGAAACCTTTAGTTTAAAAGCATTATAAAAAAACGTTTTCAAAGATGGTTTTATGAATCTTCAAAAAGTTTTTTTACTAAAAGATCAGGAAAGCAGGAATAGTATTAAGATGAGTCAATCCTCCCACTTTGAAAAGGTTCAGGTTCATAACTGGCTGACCATATCTCTATGAGACCTATCTTTATTGCTCCAAGAGCATACCCGACCAGTTCACTATCAACACCAGTCTCTTTAAAGCATTTATCAACAACCTCCTTAATGGTTCCTAACGTTTCATATTGTTCTTCCTCCTCCGGTGAAAGCCCTTCCATTCCTTCACCGTTCGTATCGTCCAGGTTTTTCAGGCCGTAACAGTTACCAAACTTTGACACCATCCTTTTTCCCTTCATATCGACAATAATCTCTTTTAGCCTGGCTTCATCAATATCAAGACCAAATTTCATAGAGTACTTTGAAATCTCCTTTCCGTATCCTTCTGTTACCGGTCTGATGTCTGAAATTGTTCCAAGTCCTACTTTTAAGAGAACATGCTCAAGGTCTTTCTTTAGTGGGTCTAGAAAATAACCATTGTCTCTAAGCTGCATATTCTCAACCTTACGATCTACAGCCAGATCAACAAGCATATGCGAGTGAACATGCCAACCAGTTCCTACTTTGTACGTAATTTCGATATGCTCTACACCTCCACGTATATACCTTTTCCACCAAGAACGCTCTTTTTTGAGTAAGCTTGTTGATTTCTTAAAACACTCAACAGCAGTTTTTAAACTATCCCTGTTTAGTTCATTAGCAGTTATTGTCAGTAAATGAGGGTTTTCCATGTTTTTACCAAGTTCTTCTACCTTTCGAGACAGAATAGACGCACGATATGAGTTACATACTGGACATACTCTGTCTTTACAACGAACCTGCGGCTCATATAAAACATTGGATGGGTCTCCCTTCTTTACTTTCACAAAAATAGTATTTCCGCATATACCCATCCTTTTGGCTCTGGCATCCTGACCAATTTCACGGATATATTTTTCAATACGGAAAAGAGCTCTAAGTCTCCAGCTATTTTTAATGGTCATAACTCTTGATTTTTTCTCTTTTTTCACTGCGCATTTACACATAATTTTTCTCCTGAAAAGGCTATAAAAACGGCTTAAAACTGCCAAATTGTAAGTTGTTGTATTTCAACATCTTAAAAAATCGTGTTCCGGTTGTTTCTTAGTATCAAGTCTATAGGGCTTCTCCCATAAACAAGCCAAGCTGAAACCAAAAAAAAACCAGTGTTTGCGTGCGCTTGGTGGGCGTACTCAACACTGGTTTTTGTAGTTGATATATTATGGATTTTAACTAAGCTATTACTATTATTCTTTTTCATTGGTGAATGGGAATAATGTTCAGGAGAACATAAGTTGCCGCTTATGTCTTCCTTTTTTATGTAATAAAATATCTATAACAAATATTTATAAAAAGTAAAACGGTGTATTACCGTAATTCAAATACAGTATCTGATTATTCAAAAAAGTACAGAGGTGTTCCACCTACTTTTATATCAAGAGTAATAATTCTCATTGTATCATCTATTTCTTGTTTGAAGTTAAAATACCATAACATGTTTTAGCACATTAATGTTTTATGGGGGTATAAAATGCTAACAAGTTTCCGGCGGAAACATTAATCACAAATTAATATTTAAAATTAAAAAGGCCATAGTGTTTTTACACTACGGCCTATAGTATTAAATCTTGTTAGACATATCCATGACATCAAATAATTATTTCATGTCTGACTTTTTAATCGTCATGTGTCCTTTGTGCCCCAAGACTTTTAATGATTCCTCATCAAGAAAGAAGTATCTCTTATATATATCAGAGCTGCAAATATGTGTACATTTTATATAATCCAAGTATACTTTGATGAGATCATCAAAGGCGGGGTCTATCTTCTCTTTCCAACTATTGTATTTATCAACTTTCATGCAAAATGTGTTTTTCAGCCGTTGTGGGATTTCAATCCACCAATGCTGCAAATAAAAGATACTTTAACAGTGTTCAAACTTAGAAATCACGCACGTGATTCAAAATCGGTTGCTAAATATTGTTATATGTTTGTGTCCATCTCAATAATGAAAAGACCTTCATCATTCCGTGTAATCCAATCCGGCAACGGATTTTGTTCTCCAACAGCGAGGTGGATTTTGCTGATAATCTCAAATGTAACAGAGACTGTGTTTTCCACTGTTGGTGAATCGAGTTCATAAACTTTGGATAACTTTTCATATCCACCAAAGCGTTCAGGGGCAGAGAATGGCGAAGCATGTACGATTGAATCTCTAAATGGTTTGATAGTCTCTCTAAAAGACTTTAATGGATCATCGTCAACGTTCAACGGCTCAGTGTCGTTAGCTACAATACCGGGAATCTTGGTAAGTTTGTCAATAATGCTGGCCTGCCCTTCAGTCAGTATTTTCTGTTTTTTATTTGATAATTCTGAGATATCGTGGGTCTGAACATAAGCCCAAGAAATTCCATTTATGTATGCCTCAACAAGATTGAAACAGGATAAAATACACATTCTACGATTGTACGCACATTCTCTACAGAGTTCCGAAATCTTTTGTCGTTTATTTTGCTCTTTCACATCCTTCCAGGATGTGCCGTGAAAGAGTTTCAATTGTTTTTCAATCTTGATGACGTTATTGTACGCAATGGCCATATCTCTAAAAAGATGCATCTCAGGATATTCCATTTGCAAGCCCCAAGGTGAAAGAATAATTGTAGAATGCAAAGGAGCGCCTTTCAAAACCCTTTCTTTTGGTTCACCGAAATCTCTGATAAATTCAAGTAGTGGTAGCCGCCAACTACTATTATGCTCGATTAATGGTTCGTATAACTTTGCTAAGTCTTCAGGCCGTAGGTTTTTAAAATTTCTCCTACAAAACTTCGCAACTTCACCTCGTAAGACCTTTCGTATAGATTCTATTCTTGTTTTGAGTACTTTTCTCGGTTTCTCGATATACGAGTCGGGAAAGATAAGTTCCATCTCTCCATCCAGTTCACCCAACAAGAGTAGTCCAACTTGAGCTGCTCGCTCGAATTTTACGATTTCAGCAACCTCACGTTTGCGACCACCAAATGTTATTTGAGACATATTTTTCCTCAAGAGATTATTGTTTATTTTGCTATCTGACTTTACCTCATAACGAAAAAATCAGGCATAAGCTAATAAGAATGCCGTTTCAGCGCCACTACGCTTCTTCCTTTTAACTGAATAGGCTGGTTAGCCGTAGCTTAAGTGCTTTTCCTTTTTAAACCAGTCATGATTCTCTTCTGAAAATCTAATGAAGCGAAGAGTTTGCTCGTAGTAATCCGAAAAACGGGGATCAGTATCAAGCTTAGAAACTAAAGGCTGTATATCTATTGTTCTGCTTTCTCTCCATCTCCTGGGCCAATCCACAGTCATGCCGGTACAATATTTCTTCTTTTCGTCGTTTTCTTGAACATCCGGTTTGTAATGACTCATGTATGGTAAAACGGTGTTCAAATGGAATCCATTGTTAAAACCAGGCTTGTTGAATGAATTGCCGAATGAAACACCAATCCACTTTTGTAGCCGTTCGGTTCTTGCAGCTTCAATTATTGGTTGTCCGAGATATTTACCAGAATCTTTATTGAGGATCGCATCACCAACAGAAATTGTCCCTCGCAATGGAAGTTTATGTTCAATGCCATAACGAATAAGGTTAGATTGTGTGAGGGACGAACCACAATCTGAACCGTTTGTTGGACAAGCCCGTTGTTTGGGTGCTAAACATTGTATAAGAAAATATCTTATGAAGATTGCTTCTCTTTTTTACCGCAGAAGCTATGAAGCCAAAGAAGTGGATTTTTCAATTGCTGTCGTCATGCTTTAGGAGCTACAGAACATGGTTTTTCGGCCATTTTACCTCAAATTTGGGCAAACGGGGGCCATCTCGACCCGATAATGCCGTTTTTGCAAATCTTAGATGCATAGCGGATTCGATTACATAACCAGAACAGCCTCCTCTTTTGTTAACTTGTAGGGGAAAGACCTGGATTTGTGTGATGGAGGTATCATCGTTTTTATGATCTTCATTATTCCTCCACAGCATTTGCACGTAAGCTTTGGACGCTCTCTGAACCAGGCTGACGACTTATTCGGGTTGATACCGGTAAGGTACTGAAGCAATGCAATCAAGCGTTTGCTATTAGGGTGGAGGAAACCAAAGTTCCGTGTTCGCCTGAAACCTTTGGGTAGAACATGCTGGAGAATCAACCTGAGAAACTGCGGGCCGGGAAGTGTTCTTGTGAGCATTTTTTTGCTCTTACTATCCTGGTAACGAAAGGTCACCTGACCATCTTTGCACGTAATAATATCTTTCTCTTGAATGACCCCTTTGTAGAGATAACGACCAAGATAGACCAGTGCCTTTTCACCGTTGCCGACAAATTTGCAATCGACGACCCATGTTTTGGGATAATTAACTGGAAGCGTAAGAGCCGCTTTGTTCACGGCATCGAGCATTTTTGCTCGAAACACTTTAGCCAGCGCTTTGTGATTGAAAAGGTACCGCGTCTTTCCTTCGCTTTTTTTGAAGCTCCAAAGCTTTTTCTTCTGATTGATGGCCCCGGCTGGCATTACCAGATGGATATGCGGGTGGTAATCGAGAGAGCGAGAGTGGGTGTGCAAAACAGTGATGGCTCCAGCGTTTCCTTGTAATACGCTGTCATTTTGGACAAAGGTTTTTACGGTTTCCCAACAACACTGTATCATTATCGAGTAAAGCAAGCGTTGATGCTGCCATGCTAATGATCGAAGCTCTTTGGGTATAGTAAAGGTGAGCATAAAATAGTCAGCAGGCACTTCTTTTTTCAGTTGACGCTCCAACCACTGCTGACACTCATGACTCTGACAATGAGGACAATTGCGGTTACCGCAGGAGTGCGGTACAAAAACCTGTTTTTCACAGTCATTACATTGGACCAGCATGACGCGGCTTTGCGTAGTGCGACAATCCTTCATGGCTGCCAGGGCTTTGAATTGACTTGGCAGGATCGAACCATGATAAAGAGTGATAAAGTCAGCAATGAAGGTCTCAATTATAGAGGAGAGAGATATCATATAACATTCCCCCATTCTATGGAAAAACCATTCATCAAATCATTAATTAATTGCAAGGCATTACGATTTGTATGAGAGGTCAGGTGGGTATATTTGGCAGTGGTTAAAATACTGTGGTGGCCGAGGATTTTTTGTACTTCAAGCAGATCAACACCCGCCTCAATCAGATGGGTTGCGTAGCTGTGTCGCAGACTGTGTGGTGTAATTTTTTTTTAATTCCACACTCCCGGGCTACCTTACGCAGAGTGGCCTGAACGCCATTTCTATTCAGAGGTGTTTTTGCCAGGTGGGCTGATTTCAAGCCACCATGACGGCCTGGAAATAGAAAGACAGGATTGCGATGAACAAGCCAAAAACGGCGTAAGAGATTCAGGGTTACCTTTGGCAGGGGTACGAAACGGTCTTTATTGCCTTTGCTATCGCGGATATGCACCCGCATTCGCTGAGAATCGACATCGCTAACCTCAAGACGTAGTCCTTCACCCAGGCGGAGACCAAGACTGTAAAGAACAAAGTAGAAGGCCCGGTAACTGAGTTTTCTCGTCACCTGGAAAAGTTGGTGGGCTTCATTAATGGTGACAATATCGGGCAAACGTTGCGTTTTGGGTGGTTTAATAAGATTTACTTGCTCCCAACGCTTATGAAGCACATGAGTGTAGAAAAACTTTAGTCCGTAGAGGTCTAATTTGACTGCGCTCCATGAATGGGTATTGAGGAGATTGGAAAAATAGTCAAGTAGTTGCTGTTCAGATAGATCGTGTATCTGATTGTCAAAATAATCACCGATCCGTCGGATGGCACGTGAATAAGCCTCGATTGTTTTTGGCCGGAGTCCTTTCAAGCGTAGGTGCTTTAGATGCGTTTGGTAATTTTTGTTGAAATCGGATTGAGATAATGTTTTCATAGACCTGTAACCTCCTATTTGTTAATAGATTCACCCTCCCGTTGAGGGTGTGAGGTTACATTATATAATAAATTTCCGATTTTGTTCTCCGCGATAGCGGCTTCGTCCAACAGATTGTTTCAGCAATTAGATGTGTAAAACTTGGCAACGACATTTTGCTATATTTAGTCCAAAAAAGTATCGTGTCGCTAAAATAGGCATTCCCAAGTTCAAGCCACCCAACTGCAACATGTCCATCGGGGGTTGGAACAACATCTACGCCACCAGTTTGCTCCCTCACATACTCGACCAACCTGTCATATCGTTCTTTGATTTGTTTGAGTCCAATGGCCGAGAAAAGGCTTTCAAAGCCAAGAATATCAAAAAGGCAAAGGACTTGTTTATCATCAGACATGTTTATTCTCATTCAGCGACTCACGCTTCACATAAACAACCACCACCTGTGCACAATGCTTGCAAGAGAGGTTTGAAGTGGCAGCCTCAACAAATATTAAACCGCATGTTTATTAGTGGTTGGCTTAGTGCGATTGGGTTCACCCTCATGGTTAAATCGTCCCGGTGCTAAGAGCATTACCATCTCAAGCACCAATTCCATTAATTTAGACCGAGTGTTATGAATGCTATTTTTATCGAAAACAATATCAAAATCCGGAGGCACTTTTTCCCAACTATCCAATTTCTCAAAATTGGGAAATACAGAAGTAACCTTGGAGCTATAGGAGCCAATCCAAGCTTGAAGCGTATGTGTGCCTTCTGAATCTTGGTCGAGTTCAGACAGTAATTGCGACAATGAAGTAACTACTAGCCGATGCTGTATCATTTCCATTATTCCAAGGATACCGTCCTGCTCTGTGTTTCTTCTATCAATTGGAATGGGCTGATGATCTATGCTGTTCAATTGCCTTACAGCAGCAACAAGGTCATGAATTGTAGGTAGCAAAGATTTGGCATACGGGCTGCATATAGAGATTCATTCAAATTTCGGTAGTGCCAACGTAGATTTTCTTTGATGATTTCCCATGCGCCTACATTCAATGAGTTTTTTCTCGGAACACAGATTGAGATCGTTTTATCTTCTCTATTTCTTAATGAATCCCGAACTTCTTCAAAAATATCCACATGCCAGCGGTAATAACCGCATTTTTCGGTTGCATCATATACGACAACAAGAGTTGGTAAAGGACTTAGAAACCAATATTCAATAGTTGAGTGCTTTAAACCTGATACTACAATATTTAATTCACGAACCTTGGGATAATTTGACGATTTTACTTGAACCCGAAACTCTCGACCATTTAGATCAGAGCTATCGCATATAACAACCACACCATCTACACCGACATCAGTTTTGGGAGGTTGAAGTACCCAGCCCGAAGGAAGTTGAGACTCAAACCATATTTCACCCTCTCGACCGATTATCTGAGCTTCAGATTGTTTGGGCATATTCTTTCCTTTATGAGGATAACGACCTGCATAAGTAACCACTACCTATGCGGTGACGTTAGCAAGAAAGGCTTGGAGTGGCAGCTTCAATAAATACTAAATCGCATGGTTATTGGTGGTTGGCTTAATGCGATTTTAATAATGACTATTCCTTTTCGCAGTTAAAAATGCATATCAACGATAAAGGATTGCCCCCATCCTTTTATACTACTACTCCCATTAAATTCTACCAGATCCACCACATTGTGGGCACGGTTTACCTGAAGACCCCAAAGTAAGTGCTTCTTTGATAAGCATTTGCCCTTCAAGTTTAATATTCTCATCTTCCGTCGTTTCTTTTTGCCAAGAATGCTTTGGTCGCAATTCGTTATTATATTCTTCTATTACATTTCGAGCTTCTTTGATTTTCTGCAAAACCTCTTTTTTTGTCATGCTTTACCTCCTATACTGACGTGGTTTTAACTGATAAAATGTCAAATTTCTTCATATCTTCATATGCCCTTGTCATTTCAGAGCTTAAAAAAGCTTTGCAACTCTTCGCATAACCTGGGACTTGCTTGTTACAAACATTTAATGTTTCATATAAAAGCTTAAAAGAAGGCCAGTAGCTTTGATACAATACTATTTTTTCAATTACATCATGATTCCATAAGGATGCAGTTAAATCTAGAGCGTTAGCTGCATTGTTAACATCAGGCCCAATTAAATTGTCAGTGTCAATTTCGTTTACACCTCTCCATGCCATATGTAGATCAATTATCCCTTGCCTTTTGAATATCCTCTTGTTTATATTTGAAGCTCTTCCTGCCAAATAAACGGCAACCAAGCTAATAGCCAAGCTAATAATACTACAGCTAGCAATAATTATCTCCGGCCATTTTTCCTTTATAATACTATTCCCCGTTTCACTGCCGAAAGAATTGCCAGCAATAGTGAGAAGCAAAATTGTTGTAAGTATGAATTGTTTCATATCATATTCCTT